>NZ_JACJUP010000422.1:0-5161 GCF_014748295.1 Planktothrix sp. FACHB-1355
AAAAATCGAGGTTGACAGGTTGAGTATTCAACACAGCATGACCGCTGGCAAATTCTAAAGCCTCTTCTGCCATACCCAACATTCGCCTGACTTGGGCTTGAATAATATCGCACCATTCAATCGTTTCTTCGTCCGGATGAAATTCTTTTAACATCACACTAGCCAAATAGATACTCGTCACAGGACTTCTGAAGTCGTGAATTATGGTATTGACCATTTCTCCTACCAAAGCCATTTTTTCTTTGTGAACCATTTGATTGACATATTGGGCTGTGGTGGAGCGTAAATGTCGCACTATATAACCTAGTAATTTAAGGACTACACTGCCTTTTGTGTTATTCAAAATTTCCATTAGCCCATCACGGGGAATCCTTGCCAAAGTTGCCCCACTACAAACAATAGCTTGGGCACTACGGGGTTGACCATCCAAAACTCCGAATTCGCCAAAAAAGTCATTTTGTTTGGCTAAGGCAACAGTTTGATATTTATTGTTACCATTATTTTTTCTAAATTCTACTTCGCCTGCTAAAACTAAATATACGAAATCGGGAATTTCACCCTCTTGAAAAATTATTTCTCGATCGGCAAAATTCTCTACAACAGCTAGCTTGCATACTTGGGCTGCTTGCTCGCGTTCAAAATAGGAAATGAACTGATGTGCTTCTAGATCCATGATAGAGTACCTACTTTATTAAGATAGGTCGTTGCTTGATTCTACCTTACGGCAGATGCAATATGGGGTAAGCCCTATATTTTGTTATTATTAACGCGCAAACAGGCGATCGCAACAGTAGTTCCGACAGTCTGGGACTGTGCAATCACTTAAGTATTTATACTTAGAAATTGTAGGATTGTGCTTTGCTGGGAGCCATGAATAAACGGGAATTTAGAGTCTCATCGCCAGCAGTGCTATCCTTATTATTCCTAGAGGAGATTGTTTTTATCGGAATCTACTTACTAAGCTTAGGTATGCTAACTCAATACAGCTATGCTAGGTAACTTAAAACTAAGAGGTCGCATATTAGTCGGATATGGAGTACCAATTCCACTATCGTTTTTACTCGCGTTGCTGGTTTACTCAAACACCAATTTGGTAGCGCAATCGCTCTCTCAAGCCAACGCCTCGCGAGACGCCCTCGAAATAACTGACCGAATGGAATCTGAGGCGAGTGCAATGGAACGCTCTACTCGCGGTTATCTTTTGACTCGGCAACAAAGTTATTTAGACAGATTCAAACAAGCTTCTGAGTCCTTGTCTGAAGCATCGACATCGGCAGAAAAGCTGATTAAAGATAGCAAACAGGAGTTTTTTAGCAACGAACAAAAAAACATTTTCGATCGATTAGTACTGACGGTAAAACGGCTAAGAAGCTTGGATGAACGGATGATTAATTTAGTTAGAAATGGTAAGGGATCTGAGGCAATTAAAATTTTTGTTAAAGATGAATCTGCTCTACTGTCTAGCCAAATAAAGGATCTAAACAATACCTTCAACGATATAGCTCTTAAACAACTGCGCCAAACTCAGTCAAATACTACAAATTCGCTTGAATTGCTCACATGGGTCGCGGTTTTTGGAACGTTAATAGCTGCAATTGCTTCTGTAATTTTTGGTTTGTTACTAGCATCGAACATTCAGCAGGCTATTAATAAAAATGTCAGCACGATCGCCACTTCTTCCAATGAAATTGCTGCTTCTGTAGAACAACAAGAACGCAGTGCTAGTCAGCAAGCAGCAGCAGTGAATCAAACTACTATAACAATGGATGAACTCGGAGTTTCGTCAAAAGCTTCAGCAGAACAAGCCGAAGCAGCAAGATTAAAAGTCGATCGAATCGCACAACAAATTATGCAGTTGAGCGAACAGTTAAGCCAGATTAATAGTATCGCTAATTTGGTCAGCGATATAGCCAATCAGACTAATATGTTAGCGATAAATGCCGCAGTAGAAGCGGTGAGAGCTGGAGAACAGGGTAAAGGTTTTGCTGTTGTGGCTACCGAAATTCGCAGACTTGCAGATCAAAGTAAAAGATCGGCTGAAAAGATCGCTACTTTAGTAGCCGATCTACAGAATACCACCAAGGCGTCTGTTTTAATAACAGATGCTAATATGGCAGGTATTGAAGGTATTGTATCTGCCGTGAATAATATCTCTGTAAATATTCAGCAAATTTCCCTAAATGTTAGACAACAAGCGCTCGCGATCGATCAAGTAGTGACTGCTATGAACGATTTTAATGAGTCGGCGCAACAAACTGCCGCAGGCATTAATCAAACGAGAGTTAGCGTATTGCAACTGAACGAAACTGCCAAAAATTTGAAATCAGTTATCAGTTAACCAAACATTTTTTTACAACGATGAAGTTGCTATGAGTTAAACTGAGATAGGATAGATTTTGTGAATGCTATGAAAAGGCGATCGTTACTTTATTTTAGTATAGGTTTGGCAATCTTTAGCGCTAGTTCGTTAATATCAGTTGCAGCTCAGTCAGTCAGGGGTGTAACTCGGCGCGTACAGTTCCCGCGTGGAAGTTCATCTACTACGATTAACGGTTCTGTCCTCTTGGGTAATAAAGATACCTACATTTTTCGTGCGCGTCAAGGTCAAACAATTATTGCCGATGTGACTTGGCGGGGAACAAGAGTTGATAATGTTGAAGATCAAGGGCTTTCTGGCTTTACTTTCATACTACCTAATGGAGAATCATACGAAGACCCACAAAATGATACTTTCAGTGCCACGGCAACGGGAGATTATAAGGTTGTAATCAGACAGCCTTATAGAATGAGCAGTCCGAGATATACATTTAAATTGACGATTCGTTAATAGTTGAACAAGTATCAAACTTCTCTTTTTCTCCCAGGCGCAGAAAGCAAGTTTTTTGAATAAATTAGGTTTCTTTTGTTGCTTAAGGTGATGACGAAATCAGACTAGATTCGAGGAAAGGATAATCCGTGTATCCTTTTTCGAGTTCGTTTTCACCTTCAGGACAAAATGTTTTTGGATTGGGCGTGTTTAAAGGATAATTTTTTGCGAAACGCTCAGGCAAATCGGGATTGGCGATAAACAATCTGGCAAAAGAAACTAAGTCTGCGTCGCCAGCAGCTAAAACAGCGTTTGCTTTTGCTTTGTCGTAAAGACAGTTAGTAACGATCGCACCTTTATAAATCAATCTAAAAGTTGGCGCAACTGGATTAATAACATTGCCATTTATTATATCAACTTCTTTGGGTTCTGGCAAGTGAATATAAGCTAAATTAAAAGAATTTAGCGCGTCTATTGCATAGCTAAAAGTAGCTTTGCGATCGGAATCGAAAATCCCGTAAACTGTGTTGCTGGGTGCGAGTTTGATACCCACGCGATCGCTTCCCCAAACACCCGTCACTGTTTCCACAACTTCTAACAAAAATCGGGTGCGGTTTGCCAGAGATCCACCATACTTATCTGTGCGATGATTCGCACCATCTTGGAGGAATTGATCGATTAAAAAGCCGAAACCGCCGTGTATTTCTACTCCATCAAATCCAGCTAACATCGCATTTTTCGCCGCGATGCGGAACTCCTCGATAATTTCTGCAATTTCATGGATTTCTAGGGCGCGAGGTGTTTCGATTGGTAGCTTGCCTAGAGGAGTATCCAACTTCCAATTAGGTGCGATCGCGCTTGGTGCTACTGGCAATTGTCCATTCAATAAAGAAGGATGTCCGACGCGACCGCTGTGCCAAATTTGCAAGAAAATTTTTCCTCCTTTAGTATGAACAGCATCTGTTACTAACTTCCATCCTTCCACCTGTGCTTGCGAATAAATTCCCGGACAATTCACGTAGGTATTGCTGAGGGGAGAAATCATCGCCGACTCGGTAATAATCAATCCCGCCGATGCTCTTTGGGCATAATAAGTTGCCATTAGCGAATTGGGGATACTACCGATTGCTCGCATACGAGTCATGGGAGCCATTACTATCCGGTTTGGTAGAGTGTAACAGCCAATTTTTACGGGTGAAAAGAGATTGATGGTTTCTGTCATCGTTGCGTTCCTATTTTTTCAGGCTATTTTGTCGAAAAAAGCTATTTTAGACATTTTTTTGCTTATAATTCATGATAATATCGTATCGTTGGCGTTGATATAAAAATATCATAATCTGGCAATAAAGGAAAGCAGGGTATGAGGAAGCGATCGCAAATTAGTTTCACAGTAAGTTTGGCAATCTTGGCTGCTATTTGTCTACCAGTTCTCGCACAATCTCAGCGATACCCAACAGATGCAGAAGTGCAAAGACTCATCGCACGTTTTCGGCAACAGAAACAAGTTGTTGCAGACGAACGCACTCCATCGCAAATTAGAATTCGAGATACTTTTGTGAGAGCTTGGTCGCAAAGCGATTCATCTATAGCCCCATTTCTGGGCGAGTGGTTGAGTGCCTTAGAAACATCATACGCACAGACTTTAATTATATATCCATCAAGTTCCAGAGGTCGCGTATGTATTATACACGGTTACTTCCCAGATGGAGACGATGCGAGTACATTTTTATTTGCGATGGGTTCTGTATCTAACGGACAAATTCGCATTGACAGAGGTGATTTAGGTCGTTCTTTGGCGATTAAGCAAGGAAACGATCTAGCATTACTGGGTATTTATAAAAGCCAGGGAGCAGACATCTGGAAATTTTCTTATCCAAAACCTCTTAAACAACCGACAAGACCATCGTTACAAAACAAACCTGAAGCTGCTAAAATTATCCAACAATTTAATAGCAATGGCTGTACTGCTTATCCACCAGAAAGCATTTAGATTTTTGGGCGATCGAGCTTGTTTCAAATGGTAATAATTAGAGGAGTGATGAGGGTGCGATCGGATAGCCTGCCGTGCATATCGGATTTTTCTGACTTTGGAAATGAAGAGTGCGATCGATTTTCTTTATCTTCATTTCACGATAATAAGATGTGTGAATTTATGCGAATTTAGGATTGTGGATTTATTTTTACTGTGGTAGGAATTGGGTTGGCAAGAGAGGGGAGAAGGGTGATGAAGGGGCAATACTTGTTAATAAGTAGAACAGATGTAGTTAATCGGATGTCCGATGGCACTATTGCTGTAAGTATTGATGGCGTTCTATATCCACCATAAACGTAATTAATTCATATCAAACAAAAATT
>NZ_JACJUP010000423.1:0-5160 GCF_014748295.1 Planktothrix sp. FACHB-1355
TAATGCTTTTGATTTTAAATTGAAAAATATTGCCAACACTAATATTATTTATTGGGGTGGCAAACTCCTCGCTTTGTGGGAAGCAGCCGAACCCCATCGCTTAGATCCCCACACATTACAGACAGTAGGAATAGACTACCTCAACGGAGTATTGCACCCAGATGAAGCATTCTCCGCTCATCCCCGCATTCAGAAAGATAGGCTGATAAACTTTCATATCAAACCCGGTCTTTCCACGACTATAACTATTTATGAGCTAGACCGATCTGGTAAGTTGGTCGATCGTCACGCGCATTCAGTTCCTGGTTTCGCTTTCATTCACGATTTTGCGATTACACCAAACTACTGCATTTTCTTTCAAAATCCAGTCACTTTTAATCCTCTGCCTTACGTGTTAGGTTGGCAGGGAGCGGGTGAGTGCGTTCATTTCAACCCCGGTCATCGTACTCGTATTATTGTTATTCCCCGCCATCCTGTTGCTGGCGGTAGCAAGGGTAGAGTTAAGAAAGCAGTCCAAATTTTGGAAGCCGAATCAGGTTTTGTTTTCCATCACGCTAATGCTTTTGAGCGGGAAAATAAAATTTACATAGATTCTATTTGCTATGAGTCTTTACCAACGGTCGATCCTGGTGCAGATTACCGGCAAACAGATTTTGAAGCTCTTTCGCCGGGACAGTTGTGGCGATTCGAGGTGAATTTGGAAAATCAAACTGTAAGGCGTCAGATGTTGGAAACTCGTTGCTGCGAATTTCCATCTGTTCATCCAGCAAATGTGGGACAGCCTTACCGTTTCCTTTACATGGGCGCAGCTCATACAGCGCAAGGTAATGCTCCTCTTCAGGCGATATTGAAAATTGACTTGAGTTCTGGAGAAAGGCAATTGTGGAGTGCTGCACCGAAAGGCTTTGTCAGCGAACCGATTTTTGTACCGCGATCGAATGCTACCCTTGAAGATGATGGCTGGTTGCTAAGTTTAGTTTATGACTCGGCTCGCCATCGTTCTGATGCGATCGTTTTAGATTCCCGTGACTTGAATAAAGGGCCGGTGGCGCGACTGCATTTGCAGCATCACGTCCCTTACGGTTTGCATGGTAGCTTTACGCCTCAGTTCTTTGGCCCTGCTAATGTTTGAGGTGGCTTCAGCCAAGGTAAGTGACGAGCGTGGAGCGAGTAAATTCTTCTGTCTGTATTAATTATGTCTTAAGAAAGTTGACTGAGAAAGCTTTGTGAAGCATATTCTTTAAGAACGCTGGCAAAATAATCTGACCTTTTCCAGTTTTTTAACCTACCAGGCTCGATCGCTGGGGCAGTAGCCAATGACCCAGATTAAGTTCAGTATTGCGATCACAACCTACAACCGCTTGTCGTTGCTGAAGCGGGCCATTGATTCTGCTTTGGCACAAACAGTACCGTGTGAAGTTGTCGTAGCAGATGACTGTTCTTCTGATGAGACGGAAGCTTATTTACGCAGTTTAGGCGATCGCATTGTCTATCATCGCAATGCTTCTAATATGGGCCACGCCGTCACTATGAATGCTGCGGTAAAAGCGGCTAGTGGAGATTGGGTCAAGCCAGTCGATGATGATGATTATCTCGCTCCCAACTGTATAGAGGAGATGACGCGAGCGCTAATTCTGCGTCCCCAAGCGGTAATTTGCTCTTGTCAAGCAGCTCAAGTTGAT
This sequence comes from Planktothrix sp. FACHB-1355, assembly GCF_014748295.1. Lineage (NCBI taxonomy): Bacteria > Bacillati > Cyanobacteriota > Cyanophyceae > Oscillatoriales > Microcoleaceae > Planktothrix > Planktothrix sp. FACHB-1355. The sequence goes on from NZ_JACJUP010000423.1 coordinate 1,683, forward strand.
GTCAATCGGGTAGAAATTAGCCGCACCCGCAAAACTGGCCCAGGCAAAGTTTTCTACATTCCTCAAGAAGATATCCATTATGGAATGCTCATGGAACAAATTCCTTTTGGCACTCCCATTCAGGTTGCATTCCGCCGCGATGCTTTTCTTAAGTCTGGAGGATGGGATTCCCAACTAGATGTCAATTTTGATGACATTGATTCTTGGCTGAAAATTGCCCAGTTTGGAGATGCAGTCTTTATGAATCAATGCCTTGCCTACCGCACCGTTTGGCCTGGTGGTTACAATCAAAAATTTTCTGTCCAAAAGCGCTTGGATACTCATATTTTAATTAAAGATAAGCTTTATGATTTAGTCAGCGAAAAATACACAGCGACTTTACCCGATCGACAGACGATTAGAGATTATTTAAAGCTACATTGGGCTTTAGTGGCAGCCAAACAAAAACAGACGATCGCCGCCTTAAAAACTATCTTTCCCGCTATTTTTTCACTAGCTGCTTGGCATCTTTTAGTAACAGCTATGCTAGCTCGCAAAAGCCAGGATTATTTGCAGGAAAAGCGTTTGTATGGCAATATTTTAGTAATGGCAAAGTTATACGCACTTCTGGGGAAAAATTACAGCTATGGGATAGAAAATTTTGAGACTTTGCGAGCTTATTTACGACTTCGTTATAGCTGGTCTGCTTGCCAACAGGGAAAGTTTTTAAGTGCTATTACAATTGCCTTACCATCGTTGCTATCTCTGCCTGGTTGGCAGATGTTCGTATTATTTTTGTTAGCCCAAAAATTTAATAGCAAACCCATGATTCACAAGTTGGTTTTGATTGAATAAATTTCTGGATCTATCATAAATGGAGCAACAGGACTCCCGTTACAATCTTTGATTTAACCGGATATAAATGGCGACCAGCTAATAAATTGAGCGTAGGGAATCCATTTTAGGCAACCGTTTAATATAATCATCCAAAAAATGCCTCTTTAGGAAGAAACCATTCCGGATTCTGTGAGTGCAACCTAGTAGTTAGATGGACAAAGACTCGCTAGCTTCCCATATGCTTGCGATCGGGTAAAAAAGCTGTATCGCAGAACACTGAAGTTGTTTGTTAGCTTTATATATATTAAGCAAATAATAGATGGCGAAGCAGCGGTTAAGCCTGGTACTTAGTTCTAATTACTTCCCACGAGGACAAATTTCTGTGAGATCGCAACTACACATTTCGCTAACATCTGAAGAATCCCTCATCGCAGCATTTTTCCGAGAATCAGAAGGTAAATGGCGTTCGGAACGACGCTATTATACATTACCGGAGGGGGAAACGAAGGAGATGGTAAGTATTATTACAATCCGATTTTTGCAATCTGGAAGCGAGGAACTTGACGAACTGGCGCAACTGCACGGGTTAAGTGGTGAGGTGCTTTTGACTTGTGGTGCGAAAGTTAGTTGGGAAAGCACAGATTCGGTAACTGAACGCAAACAGTCAGAAGGTTCGACGGTGTTTGGCGCATTGGGGAAGATACTGTATCGCGATCGCGGTTTTGCCACTTCCAAACCTGTCACTGCTGAGTATTATTTCACCAATCCCAAAACTTTGTGTTTGCGGACAGAGTACAACGGTTCTGTTTTCGAGGAAGAATTAAAATTAATCGGTACGAACTACCGCACGCGACAAAGCATAATTTCCCGTGCAGGCGAACAATTAATGATCGGTCAGTATTTGGAAAAGCGCATCCACTAATATTAAAATAAGCATCTTCCTCAGTTGCAAAAGTGAGAGCGCTTATGGCCAGTAAAACGATCTATCTTATGGTTCGGTTCATAGCCTTGGGTTTGCTTGTCTTTGTCAGTGCTTGCAATCCTCAAAAAGAAACTGATTCTCCTAAGACCGAAGAAAATAAGCAAGAACAGATTCAAAAAGACGATCGAGGTAGCGATGAAGAAAATGACAAAGACGAAGACAATAAAGAGAATGAACAAGATGAAGGTGATAAAAATAACGGAAAAGATTGATAATTGAAAAGATTTTAGATTTTAGATATAAATGAATATCTAAAATCTAAAATCACAACTTAATAATGACTGCCAGATTTGCGGTGATGCACAGCCGTAACAGCATCTGCTTTCAGCACTTTGCCATTTTCAACGCTTGCATAAACGAGCCAGTGATCGCCACATTCCATCCGATTTTGGACAGAACATTCCAAATAAGCTAAAGCATCGTTTAGAATCGGACATCCGTTATGAGCTTCAGCAGTAGCGACACCAGCAAATCGGTCTTCAGCAGGGCCAAAAGGTTTGAGAAAATGTTTCATCAAACCTATATGATTGCCTTCTGCTAAGAGATTTAAAACAAACTGACCGCCTTTGTACATTAAAGATTCGATCGCCCGATCTTTTGCCACAGCAATAGTCAAACCGGGAGGATTGAAAGTTGCTTGGGAAACCCAAGAAGCCAACATCGCACCCGAAACCTCCCCTTGTTTCGCAGTAACAATGGAAAGAGAACCAACAATGCGTCCTACAGCTTGTTCTGTTCGCGCTGCTTGAGATTCGCTCACAGGCTGTCGAGGCGTCCTGGCTTTTTTCGCTTTCTTCAAAGCTTGAGCAAAATCTGTTCCCGCTTCTTCGCAGAATTTCAAAGTTACATCTGTAGGTTTAAATTTGACCCGAATCGGTTCAAATCCAAATTGATAACCGGCATCTTTTAACTTACTTTCCAACAAATCGATCGCTTCCCCACTCCAACCAAAAGAACCAAATACACCAGCAAGTTGAGTTTTAGCAGCGGTAGATAGCACTATTCCCAGTGCAGTTTGGATGGGAGTAGGAGCATGACCGCCAAGCGTAGGAGAACCGATAATAAACCCAGCCGATCTTTCCACTGCGGCTTTTATCTCAGCTGGTTCTACAACTTCGCAATTGATAGTTTCTACTTTGATTCCAGCTTTGGTGATTCCGCGTGCGATCGCTTGCGCCAACGTCCCCGTATTACCATAGGCAGATGCGTAAATCAACGCCACCGTTATATCTTGCGTTTGCTGTTGTTGAATCCATTGCCGATAAGAATGGGTTAGTTCGGTAAAACTGTAGCGCACAAGTGGCCCGTGTCCGGGTGCGTATATTTTTGCCGGAAAATTCGCTAATTTGTCCAGGGCGTTTTCCACTTGACGCGCATGGGGAGCCATCAAACAATCGAAATAATAGCGTCGGTCTTCACTAATTGCTGTCCAACCTTCATCAAAAACCTGATCTCCGCAAATATGCGCCCCAAAAAACTTATCGGTGAATAAAATTTGAGTTTTAGGGTCATATGTACACATTTTATCCGGTCTGCGAGGACTGGGAGTGGGGATAAATTGCAGTTGATGTCCTTTGCCCAAATCGAGAGTTTCTTCGCCTCGCACGACGATAATTTTTAACTCATTTTCTGGGAAAAGGCTACGCAGAGCGATCGCACCTGGATTGGAACAAACAAAAG
>NZ_JACJUP010000424.1:0-5108 GCF_014748295.1 Planktothrix sp. FACHB-1355
CCAAGGTAATAGAATCGGTCATAGCAAAAAAACATCTGGATATTACGAGTCTATGGAAAGAACTTGCAGCCAATATTTGCAAGCTTATCAAAATGATGTAGCAGCTATCCTGCAAATTTTAGGTTGGTCAATTCGCCTAATGCGCTACTACGAAAAAGCGGGGCCGATCGGCGAAATTACCGCTCCTGTCATAGAATCAACTCGGCAAGCCGAAATTTTACAAGTGACACAATCTCAAGAGTTTGCGATCGATCAAATCTTGGATGCCCAAGTTGTTGGCATTGCAGGTAATAAAGTGACATATCAAATATTAGGCGTAATTAAATTGACTGAAAAAGAACCGAAAAAAGCTAGTTCTCTCCAGAAAGAGCAGATGGTAAAAGTGAAAATTACAGGTTTGAAAAATGGCAGTATCAAAAGTGTCAAATGCGTTGATTAGAAATCTTGACAGAAGTTTGCCGTGGATGGAGAAAAACGGCTCAATAAGCCGTTAAAGATTTAGCGTCCCCAGATAGCCAAACCGCCGCCTCTACCTCTAGCTGCGATCGCCTTATCTGTGATGAAAAAATACGCAAAAAACGCTTGCTTGCTCACACTTTCATGGTAAAATTGTTGTGACTTGGCTTCACCGGAACGAATGTATCCAGAAAACAACGTCACTCCCAACAACTGCACCGTTATGCGAGTAAAGTCAAACGCCAAAATGTTTTTCTTGTGCAAAAATTTGGCAGGCCCGCTCACCACTAATTTTAGCGCTCCGATCGTCACCCGATTCTCAATTTGACCGGCTTCAAAATTCTGTTCTTCTATCTCTACAGATGCAGTCGAGTAAGACAGTTCAATTTTGACAAATTGAGGAATGTAGCGTCCCGCACCCAGTACAATTCCCGCTTTAGCGCGAGTTTTTTTAGTACCGGTAATAAAACATAAACGCCAATTGCCGATTAATCGGTCAAAGGAATCAGAAAAATTATTCTTTCTGGCGTCTTTCTCCGCCTGAAGCAAAGCATCGACTACCTCAGTAGCAGATGGCTTAGAAGCAGATGCAACTACAACAGAATTAGCAGCTTGTTCGATAATCGACATAATTATAACTAGGGGCTAGGGATTAGGGGCTAGGGATTAGGGTAAGAGAGGGAAGAGGGGAGAGGGAGGAGGGAAGAGGAGGAATTTTTGAATGATTGACTTTCCCTAACCCCTAACCCCTAATCCCTAACCCCTTTTTGACTTTACCTCTCCCTCACAACAGCAACTTGTCCGCTGTAATCGGTAAATCGCGAATGCGTTTACCAGTTGCGTGATAGACTGCATTAGCGATCGCAGCTGATACGCCGGTAATGGCAATTTCGCCGCAACCGCGCACGCCCAAAGGATTGAAATTCAGATCCGGTTTACCGACAAAAGACACTTCAATACGGGGAATATCTGCATGAACGGGAATGTGATAAGTTGCCAAATCTTTAATAACAGGTAATCCCAAATTTAGATCGTGAAGGCATTCTTCCATCAAAGCTTCTCCAATTCCCATGATAACACCGCCGCGAATTTGACTGGCAGCTGCTTTGGCATTCATCGCTCGACCCACATCCATGACAGAAATCCAGCGCTTTACCTGCACTCGACCCAGCAATTCGTCTACTTCCACTTCACAAAAATGAGCGCCCCAAGATTGAAATGCCCACTGTTTCCCTTCTTCTCCCGGTTGACTGGATGCAGTTATTTCTAAGAAAGGACGCCCAGATTCGCGCAGCGCAATTAAAGCTTCTGTCGCATTTTTCGCATTGACTTCTTGCAGTAACAATTGGCAAGCATTCGCCACCGCAGGCGCGAGGGAAGCTGTCATCATCGAAGCTCCCGCAAGTCCACCATTAGGAAAGCGAGAATCGCCAATTTCTACTTTAATTTTATCAACAGGAAGATCGAGAGTTTCTGCGGCTGCGATCGCTACAACAGTATAACTACCAGTCCCCATATCGTTTGCTGATGTTAAAACCTGCGCTGTTCCATCTAAAAGCAAACGTACTGTGGCAGAAGCTCCCATACGAATAGCGGGAAATGTTGCGCCTGCCATTCCCCAACCGACTAATTTATCATCGCGGCTAATTGCCTTAGTTTGCATGGGGCGATCGTACCACCGAAATTGTTCTGCACCCAGCTTCAAACATTCGGCAAAGTGTTTCGATGAAAAAGGCAGTTTTTTGCGTTGATGTTCTGTCGTGGCATTTTTTAAACGCAGTTCGATCGGATCGATTTGTAACGCCCAGGCAAGTTCGTCCATCGCCGATTCTAACGCATACATTCCTGGATTTTCTCCCGGTGCCCGCATAAAAGTCGGCATTCCTACATTCACAACCGCAATTTCTTGCTCGACGCGCAAATTCGGTGCAGCGTACATAGTAGGGGTAACGCCGATACAATTTTCCACATATTTGGGATTAACGGGGGAAGTATAGGATTTGGCAGCATGAGCGATCGCAATTAGCTGACCCGACTGATTTGCTCCCAATTCGATCGTTTGTTCTGTTGGCGAACGATGTCCGACAATCGCCGTCATTTGTTGTCGAGAGACAACAACTTTCAGCGGACGATTAATTTCCCGTGCTGCCGCTATGCAAAGAATAGCATGAGGCCAAGGCGAAGCTTTAGCTCCAAATCCACCCCCAATATAAGGACTGATTACCCGCACTTCCTCAACCGGAATGCCAAACAAAGTTGCATAAGTGCGCTGTTGCAAAAATACCCACTGGGTTGGCTCGCAAACCGTCAATGAATTGCGATCGTGCCATTGTGCGATAATAGCGTGAGGCTCCATCATCGCGTGTAATTGTCTTGGCGTTGTGTAGGTTGCTGATATTTTGACAGGCGCTGTTGCCAAAGCATCGGCGACATTTCCCTGTTCAAAAGAAGCATCCCGTGGCGATTTCTGAAATGATGCTTGTTGCCGATCGATCGTCGGCGTTTCGGTTTCGTATTCCACCTTCACTAACGAAGCGGCGTGACAGGCGCGTTCTAGAGTATCGGCAACAACTAACCCAATAATTTGCCCCCCATAATGAATGCGATCGTCTGCTAAGGGAAGCCTGGGTTCGCCAATATGGAAACTTGTTCCCTCATTAGCTTTTGGGAACGCTGGCATATTTTCATGGGTAAAAATTGCCAGCACACCGGCAGAATCTTGAGCTTCTTTAAGCTCCATTTTTCTGATGCTACCGTTGGCAATGGTAGCTACGATTAAATAACCGTAAACCAATCCGGGAATTTGATGTTCCGCACCGTAAGTTGCCGTGCCTGTAACTTTAGCGCGTCCCTCGTGGCGATTGACAGATGTGCCGATAACTTTGCTCATGGTTTGCTTCCTTTCCGAACCGATGTAACTAGCGCTTTTTCGATCGCTCGTTTTGCCATTTCAACTTTAAAACTGTTATGTTGTAGCGGTTTGGCTGCTTGTAAAGCGATGTTTGCTGCTTGTTGAAATAAGGCAACATCCACAGGTTTTTCCCGCAAAAACTGTTCTGCTTCCAAAGCTCGCCAAGGTTTATGGGCAACTCCACCGAGAGCGATGCGAACATCCCGAATGCGATTTTCTGCTAATTCGACAGCTGCCGCTACAGAAACTAAAGCAAAAGTATAGGAAGTGCGATCGCGCAATTTCAGATATACACCCGACTTAGCAGCTGGTAAAGCCGGGAGAATGACTGCGGTAATCAGTTCCCCAGCTTCTAAATTGGTATCGCGTTCGGGGGTATTTCCCGGCAAACGGTGGAAGTCATGAAAAGGAATTTGTCGCGTTCCCTGCCATCCTTCCACTTCCACAACGGCATCGAGAGCAGCCAGAGCAACGCACATATCGGAAGGATGCACAGCAACGCATCGATCGCTTGCACCCAAGATAGCATGAGTGCGGTTTATTCCCGTAATGGCAGAGCAACCGCTTCCGGGCTGTCGTTTATTGCAAGGGAATGCCGGATCGTAAAAATAAGCACAGCGCGTGCGTTGGAGGAGATTGCCTCCCACTGTGGCGACGTTGCGGATTTGTTGGGAAGCACCGGAGAGAATGGCGCGAGATAGCAGGGGGTAGTGGCGTCGCACGTAGGGATAATCGGCAACAGCGGTATTCGTTGCTAAGGCTCCAATCCGTAAACCCCCTTCCGGTAAGGGTTCGATCGGCTGCATCTGGAGGCGGGAAATATCGATAACCTGGGATGGATTTTCCAGATATCCCTTGATGCGATCGAGCAAGTTTGTACCGCCAGCAATGAATCTTGCTTCATTATCGTCGATCGATCGCGTTACTGCCTCTTGCACTGAAGTTGCGCGAACGTAAGCAAAGTTTTTCATGATTTGGCTTTGGCTCGGAACAGGGAATAGAGAATAGACTTCTCAACAAAGAAATTATCACTTAGGGTGAAGCATTTGGGGATAAAATCTAGGTTTTGCAACATAAATTGTCGCCCAAATGCTTCACCCCTACAGATATAAAAGATGTTGAGATTATTTGTTGGAGATGTCTAATAGATGGTTTTATGTGTGCAGTTGAGAGTCAAGAAAAGCAGAACAATTAGAAAATTACTCCTCAACGAGAACAAGCGCTTCGGGGGGTGGGGGTGTTTGTCCGATCGCTTGTCCAACAGCTGCGACAATACCGTTGTAGGCACCGCATCGGCACAAGTTACTGCTGAGACGTTCTTTGATTTCCGATTCCGAGAGTTCGGCGAGTTGGGGAGGATGGGTGAGATCCGGCGTTACTGCACTGGCGCATCCCTGTTTTACTTCCTCGATCAGCGCTACGGAAGCGCAAATTTGACCGGGGGTGCAATAGCCGCACTGAAAGCCGTCTTGTTCGATAAACGCAGCTTGTACGGGGTGGAGAGTATCGCCGTTTGCTAACCCTTCAATCGTCGTAATTTCTTTTCCGTCCTGCATCGCCGCGAGAGCCAAACACGAGTAAATCCGCTGTCCGTCGCACAAAACTGTACAAGCGCCACATTGTCCGCGATCGCATCCTTTTTTTGTTCCCGTAAGCCCTAAATATTCCCGCAGCGCATCTAATAACGTTACTCGCGCCTCTACACGCAAGGAGTAGGTTTTGCCATTGATGCGGAGCGTCA
>NZ_JACJUP010000425.1:0-5153 GCF_014748295.1 Planktothrix sp. FACHB-1355
TCCCGATCGCTCCGTCACGCCGGTAGATGTTTTTTTCAATCGGCGTCGCTTTCTGAAAACGCTCGTGGGAGCAAGCTTGGGCGCAAGTATTATGCCCATTTTAGGCTGCCAGCAGTCTGGAGAATCGGCGCTGACCCTGGAAAAAACATTGAATAAACCTAAGTTAAATTCAGTTAAACGCAATCCCGCTTTTGCCGAAGTCGATCGACCGATTACCGCCGAAACTTTGGCTGGCAGATATAACAATTTTTATGAATACGGTAGCGGTAAATCGATTTGGCAAGCAGCACAAGCTTTGCCTGCGGAAAACTGGAAAGTCGAAGTCACAGGGTTGGTGAAAAATCCCCGCACTTACGACTTAGATGATTTGCAGAAAAAGTTTCCCTTGTCAGAGCGCGTTTACCGCTTTCGCTGCGTTGAAGCATGGTCGATGGTGATTCCCTGGATTGGATTTCCTATGCGCGAATTAATTGCTGCGGTGGAACCAACTTCGCAAGCTAAATTTGTCCGCTTTACGTCTTATTACGATCCGAAAATTACGATCGGCCCAGCTTGGACATTGGGGAGAAAGTTACCTTGGCCTTATACAGAAGGTTTGCGCCTAGATGAAATGGCAAACGAGTTAGCATTTTTTGCTGTAGGAGTTTACGGTCATTTGTTACCCGATCAACACGGTGCGCCGTTGCGAGAAGTAATACCCTGGAAGTATGGTTTTAAGGGTGCAAAGTCGATCGTCAAAATTGAGTTTGTGGAAAATCAGCCAGCAACTTTTTGGAATACGCTTGTGCCTAACGAGTATGATTTTATAGCAAATGTAAATCCCACAAAACCTCATCCCCGATGGTCGCAGGCGACGGAAAAATTTGTGGGGAAGGGGCCGAATTTTGAGTGGGAGAAACGAGCCACGCTTCCTTACAATGGTTATGGGGAATACGTGGCGAGTTTGTATGTTTGAGAAAGGTCAAGCTGGTTGCGATCGCTCACCCAGCGTGAGATTGGCCGAGTGGGGTATAATTTAAACAAAAGTGCCGGGAGATCGACACCCGCACGATCAGTTAATGATTAACGATCGAGAATTTCTGCAAGGTGCTGCGTTTTTACGCCTGATTAATTATGGAGAGCAAATTGCGATCGCTCATCCATCTTGGATACATAGTTCTATTTACTTAATAGAAACTAATACCAGTAAGTCAGCCGTTCTTTTTAAGCTATCCACAAAACCAAAATCTGCTTGGTCTTTCACATTGAGTAGCCAAGAAGAGTCTGCATTGGATATCCTATATAAAAACTATCCTGACTTCACAGTGTTTATTGGACTAATCTGTCATAAAGACGGCATCTGCTGCATAGCCCAACAGCGCCTTTGGAGTATCTTAGATAAAGATGCTGGCATTAGCGGCCAGCATCTCTCGGTGTCAAGGCAGCCTCATGGCAGTTATCATGTAAGTGGCCCTGGCAGGCAGCAAATGGAGCAGACCGTACCCCAAAGTGACTGGCCTCGCGTAGTTTTTGCTAGTAGAGAAAATAGCTATGAGTGAAATTACTATTAAAACAGATGGATATTGCATCAACAAGCTTATGGCTCGTTTGAGAAGCAAAATAGGAGAGAAAGCAGCAGAGGAATTAAAGCAAACGGCTGTAGAGATTGTTAAGAACTGCGTTAAAGTCTACTCAGAAAAATTTGGCGTTGGTGATGTTGGCGCTACAGCTACGGGACTTGTTAGTAATCCTTACAAAGGTAAAATACCTGATGGTACTACTGGTTTAATCTACGGTAGAGTTCAGAGCGGTAAGACTAATACTACCATTGCTACGCTGGCAGTTGCTCAAGAAAATGGATTTCGTTGTTTCATTGTATTAACTTCGGACAATACTTGGCTTGGCAAACAAACTGCTGCTCGTTTCAATAATCAACTCAAAGGTGGGCCTGTTGTCTTCGATTGGGAACAATGGAAAAACGATCCACACGAATTTGCTAAAAGTAAATTGCTTCCATATATAAAAGATACTGGTGTTGTCCTAGTATCTACTAAAAATCAGCGTCACTTGGATAACTTGCTGAAAGTTCTTAAATATGCTAATGCCAGTAGTGTACCAACTCTGATATTTGATGATGAAGCTGATAATGCTAGCTTGAATACAAACGAACAAAAGCAAGCAAAGAAAGGTAAAGACATAGTTCCAGATAGTGCAATTTTTGATAAAATTGGCAAAATACGGAAAGAAGTAGCTAATCACATTTACTTACAGATTACAGCCACTCCGCAGAGTTTGCTGCTGCAAAATCTTGACCATCCATGTAAACCTGCTTTTTGTGCTGCCCTACCTAAACCAGGTGATAGTTACATGGGAGGAGATTTATTTTTTGACGAAAATAGCCCTTATTGTTTTATAGTTAAAGCTGAAGAGATAGAGCTATTAAAACAGCAGGAAGGAAAGATAAACCCTGGTAATAACTGGAATATTCCTGAAGGCTTGAGGATAGCTTTATGCTGCTTCTTCCTGGGGGCAATTTATAAAATGAGATCGACAACAGATGAAGATGCGAAATACTCTTTTTTAGCTCATATATGCTACAAAAAAGATAATCACGATAACTTGGAAAAAATAATTAGTGGATTTGTCGTAGAACTGGATAAGGCTCTGCGAGGTCAATCATCTACAAGCAAGAAAGAGCAGGCGTTGAAATGGCTAACTGAAGCTTATCAGGAGTTAAGTAAAACAGTACCTAATTTACCGCCTCTCGATTCTCTTATTGAAGACTTAAAGCATGAATTACGGAGCGCTATCCCAAAAGTTATCAATGCTAATAATCCAGATAAAGAACCAAACTATAACCCAGGAATGAATATTCTTATTGGTGGAAATAGGCTTGGCAGGTGTGTAACTATTGAAGGATTGATGGTAACTTATTACGGACGGGATGCCAAACAAAAAGTGATGGATACCGTGCATCAACACGCTCGAATGTATGGTTATCGCCAGGAACTAAAAGATGTTACTCGTCTGTTTTTACCCAAGCATATCTTAGAAGCTTTCCGCGCTATCCATGAATCTGATGAAGGTATGCGTCAGGCTATTGGCGACGATCCCAGCCAAATTAAGCTCAAGCCTGTCTGGGTTGGTGGAAGACTGCAAGCAACCCGTTCTAATGTCTTGAATTTAGCAGGAATAGATGCCTTTACACCTGGAACTGCGATTTTCCCTCGCGATCCGCTTTGGAAAAAGGCAGAGGTAAGCAAGCATACAGAAGCTCTCAATAATCTTCTGGCTGAATATCAAGGTGACGATAACTATTATGAAGTAGACATTGACTTTTTGATTGAAATTCTGGAAAATATGCCGAGTGCGCGTTGTCTGGGATATTCATGGGAAGATAAGCGAGTTAAAGAAGTACTCAGGGCGATGAAAGCTAAAGGTATCGAAAAGGGAATGCTGAATGTTCGTCGAGGGCAAAAATGTGAAGGACTTGACTTGTCAAACCAAACTACAAGACCTTGGCTAGGTGCGGGTTTTGCAAACAGTCAATGGATAAGTAAGCCCAGACAAAAATATCCACATATTCCGACGCTTGTTGTTATGTATGAAAAGGGCGAGAAGGAAAAGGGTTGGGACGATCAACCACTTTATCTTCCAACATTGATTCTACCTAAGAGTAAGTTTGTTTTCATGTTCAATTACTCAGATGAAGCGGAGGAATTGGAGTACGATCTGGATTGGCAGGATATAGAGGAAATAGACGAACAAGAATGGCTTTACGCCGCAGCCAATAACCCTGTTTTTGATTTCCTCAACGATCCAGAAGAAGATATTTATACATTAGCTGATGGGAAGGCATTCAATGACTAAAGGTAAAATTGTGCTGGTGCCTTTCCCATTTGATGATTTATCGGCTACCAAGGTGCGTCCTGCTGTCTGCTTAACTAACCCGATCGGGCCTTACAATCACATTATTCTGGCTTTTATCACCAGTAAGATTCCTAGTGATTTGCTGGAAACAGATATTGTTTTGGATACAACTCATCCCGACTTTGCTGCTAGTGGTTTACATACAGCCTCTACTATCAGATTAGATCGCCTGATGACAGTTCGTAAATCAGTAGTTCAGCGCGAATTGGGTCAATTATCATCAGACACACAAGTGCAGATAGCGGATAAATTGTGTAAATTACTAACTGAATAATAAAAATAATATCAGCATTTCGTAGTTTGATTAAAGGGCAAAACGCGACAGTTGAATAAATGATATTTAGGGGTGACATTAAGCTGAAGCATCGCTCGACCCGTATTTTATAGCATTTTTCAGTTGCATCAAGTCTACCCCGGAAACCGGGTTTCTTGAAGAAACTGGGTTTATCTGTACCTTAGTCACCTGAAAAGATCGGTATATATGTATAGTTCGTCTATAACTGTATATTTACTGTTTCACAAATAAACAAATATCAATTTTTGCTTTTCCTGGTTTTCCGGTTCGGCAAATTCCCCGAAAATTGTCCAAAATCTCCCGACAGACAGAATTTATTACCCGTAAACATTCGGCTTTTCGGTGAGACAATGTTTAATGTAAAAAAACTGAGAATTTATAGCAACCAATGAAAGTCGGTTAGGACAACTCAAACTCTTACCTCCGATCCTTCCATCCCTTACCCCGTAAGCCTTTTCTCTCTTCTGTCTTCCCTAGCCCCTAGCCCCTAGTCCCTAATCCCTAGCTATAGAATTTATAATGGCAATCGATCTAATTCAACCAAAGCAAAAGTTTATCCTGACAGACATCAGTTGGGATGCCTATGAAACAATAGTGAAAGTATTACAAAATCGCTCGGTTCGCCTGACATACGATCGCGGCACTTTAGAGATGATTGGCCCCCCCTACAGACACCAGCGCTACAAGACGCTCATGGGGAGCTTTATTAAAATTTTAGCCGAAGAACGAAGTATTCCCCTAATTAATCCAGGTTCTATGACGTTTAAGCGTCAGGACTTAGAACGAGGCTTAGAACCAGACGAATGCTTCTACATCCAAAATGCCTCAGCTGTAATGGGTAAAGCGGAAATTGACCTCACCCGCGACCCTCCTCCCGATTTGGCGATCGAAATTGAGATCGGTAACACTTCCCTAAATAGAATATCAATTTATGATGCTCTTGGTGTTC
>NZ_JACJUP010000426.1:0-5143 GCF_014748295.1 Planktothrix sp. FACHB-1355
GATCGCATCGAACGCAACGGCAAACGCACTGGCCGAATGCTGGGAATTTACCAAAAAATTTTACAAGGAGTGCCAGTTGAAACAGATGATAGCCCCGAACAGATAGAGTTGCTCCTCAGTGGATTGGTTGTCAGACACCAGGGATTGCTAAAAGTAAAAAATCGCATTTATGAAGCAGTTTTCAATCTGCAATGGGTAGAACAACAATTAGCATACTTACGTCCTTATTCGCAGTCTTTGGAAGCTTGGGTTGCTTCCAAACGAACCGATGAATCTCGTTTGTTGCGCGGACAAGCGCTCAAAGATGCGTTAGCTTGGGCATTGGGCAAAAGTTTAACCGACTTAGATTATCAATATTTGTCTGCCAGTCAAGAATTGAGTAAGCGGGAAACAGAAGTTGCCCTTGAATCTCTAGCACAAGCTAATCAAATCCTTTCCTCTGCCAGACGGAGAGTGAAGAAAGAACGTCTCAAGCACAGAATTTGGCTTGGTTGGACTGGGATAATTGCTGTTTGTGCTGCCAGCACGATTATGCTGTTACGTTTGACGGGATTGTTGCAGGGGATGGAATGGAATGCTTTAGACACATTTTTTAGCTGGCGTCCTTTAGAATCACCCGATCCGCGTATAGTTATTGTCACTGTTGATGAAACCGATATTACTAAGATTAGGAAGTGGCCCATTCCCGATTTATTTTTGGCCCAAACAATTAAAAATATCAAAGCTCGCAATCCTAGAGTAATCGGTCTCGATTTATATCGAGATTTACCTGTAGAACCAGGTCATCAGGTATTAGAGGAGATATTTAAATCTACGCCCAATCTAATTGGAATTGAAAAAATTGTCGGCAGTCGCGTCAATCCACCGCCAATCTTAGACAAGTTACGGCTAGTTGGGTTTGCCGATGTGATATTAGATGCGGATGGCAAAACCCGTCGCGGTTTGATATCGGTGGAAAGCCAAGATCGAGTTCATCAGGCTTTGGGATTGCAGCTCGCTTTAATGTATTTGAATGCGGAAAAAGTGACTGCGAAACAAATAGATCGGCGGCGGTTGCAATTCGGTCGAGCTTTCTTCGCACCATTTGATAGTAATGATGGCGGATATGTCCGAGCTGATGCTGGCGGTTATCAAATCTTGCTCAACTATCGCGGTACGTTAGAAAATTTCCAAACAATCTCGTTTTCTGACGTGCTGAATAACCGGATACCGCCAGATTTGATCGAAGATCGAATTGTTTTGATCGGAACGACTGCCGAAAGCCTCAACGACCTCTTCTATACACCTTATGGTAGTAATTTATTTCGCACGTCCGATCGCACGCCGGGAGTTGCGATTCACGCTAACTTAACCAGTCATATTTTAAGTGCTGTTTTGGATGGAAGACCTTCCATCCAAGTTTGGAATGAAGCACAAGAGTGGTTGTGGATTTTGCTTTGGTCGTTGCTTGGCGCAGCGTTAACCTGGTGGTTTAGGTCTTTGAGAGCGATCGCTCTCAGTATTTGTTTAGCAGTTGCTGGGTTATTATTAGTAACTTATTTGGCTTTTTTGCAGGGATGGTGGTTACCTCTTGTACCGCCGATGCTGGGTTTATTTGGGGCAGCGATCGCTCTCGCTATCGTCATCAACAAACAAGTAGAACAGATTCAACTGCAAAGAATTTTGGAGTTACTTTTACAAGAATGCGTCACTTATCCAACGGCTGGACGCATTGCGATCGAATATCTGAAGCAATCTGAAAATGATAGCGATCGAGCTTGGATCGAGCAGTCGCTAATCGCTCGCAATTTGCACTGAATTCCTGCTACAAATTCACTTATTTTCAGTGCCTAAAGATTTCAGATGATTGTTCATCTGCACGAGTTGCTTTTGCAGAACAGGATAATAAGTAGTTGGAATGAGCGGGTCTTTTTTTGTTTTAACTACTGCTGCGATCGGTACAACCCGAAAATTCAACT
This sequence comes from Planktothrix sp. FACHB-1355, assembly GCF_014748295.1. Classification (NCBI taxonomy): domain Bacteria; kingdom Bacillati; phylum Cyanobacteriota; class Cyanophyceae; order Oscillatoriales; family Microcoleaceae; genus Planktothrix; species Planktothrix sp. FACHB-1355. The sequence continues at coordinate 1,959 of NZ_JACJUP010000426.1, forward strand.
TATTATTCAACCTATAATTCTGAGTCCAAGTAGTCATCGCTTCCACGTTGCTAATCTCTATGGTTTTTTCCGGAAAGCGTTTGCGAATGTTCACAGAAAAAATAACGCCAAGGTCTTTGTAATTACCCACCTGATATGCAATAAAATTACCCATTGAATAAATCGCCACCGCCGTTCTGGGTTTGCCATCTTTACGCCGCAAATTGAAAATTTGGTATGGTTGAACAACGTGGGGATGACTGCCCAGAATAATGTCAGCACCCGCTTCTACCAACCGCTTAACCAATTGTTTTTGTGCGGGAGTAGGTTGACGCTGGTACTCATTGCCAAAATGCAAGCAAAGCGTCACTACATCGGCTCCCTCTTTTCTCGCTCTGGCAATATCTTTGACTATTTTCTTTTCATCGAGCAGTGAAATGAGATAGTTTTTTCCTTTGGGTATAGGGATGCCATTTGTGCCATAGGTGTAAGCCATTATCGCCATCGAAATGTCGTTTTTACGGACAAACAAAATCTTTGAAGCTGACTGAGGTGAAGTAGCCGTGCCAGTTGAAGGTATGCCCCGCTTCTGGATATTCTTAATCGTATTAATTATGCCCTTTTCGCCTTTATCTAAAGCATGATTGTTGGCATTTGTCAATACATTAAATCCAGCGTTTTTGGCAGCATCGACTATTTCAGCGGGCGCATTAAAAATCGGAAATTCTGAGTAGCCGAATTCCGCACCCGCTACAGGAACCTCCAGATTAGCGATCGCCCAATCACCTGTAGAAATTATCGGTTTTACTTCTTTGAAAAAGTTATCGAAATTATAGGTTTTAGTTTGGGGATTGTAACCCGATCGAGTGAGAGCTAAGTGCATCAGGATATCGCCAACCGCAATCAATTTAGCTTCTTTTGTATAAGTCCTTAACTTTGGCTCGACTTGTGAGTTAGAAGATGGTTTAGTTTGTTCGATCGCCGTTTTATTTCCATTCCCAATTTGACTGCAACCAGAAATCAACAATACGAAAATTATCAGCAGTGATTTAAATTTCATAAGAGTTTAGGCTCCTCAGAAAGTTTATCGAATGAAACTTACGCTTAATGAATTTCCCCCATACCTAGAATACCGATTCAGTATTCAGTATAGGGGACGATCGACTGGGTTTCTTTCGTTGGTAAGCCGGATATTTCGTTGCTATAACCAAAAAAAATCGGTTTTTCCTAAATTTATCCTCGACCAGAACGATTTTTCATAGAAACCGATTTTCTTTGCGTCAGTCTAAAGTTATTTCAACACCTGAAGTCCAAAACAGACAAGCAAGACAAGGAAAAAGGTAATATTTACGGTTGTTTGGCTTATCTATATGAAAAATGTTGTATTGGATTACCAATCATCTTTTCAGGAATCAACTTTTCACGATTTAGCTCGCCAAACCAGCAGTCTGATGTTGCAGCATAGACACTAATTGTTCAATTCCTTTTTGCAGATGTCGGGTTACGGTCATTGGACTGACACCAATCCTTTTAGCAGCTTCTTTCCGGGGTAGTTCCCGTAGAAACACGCACTCAATAGCTGCTCTAGTTTTTTCTTCTAACTGACTCATTGCACCTTGCAGTTGTTGCCGCTCTTCCTCTAGATTTTGGAAAGCTTGGTAGCGAGAGTCAGGTAAAGTTTCTGCCAAACTTACCGGACAATCTACTTGATGGCTAATCGTAGCATCCAAACTGAGGGGTTGACGGTTTTGTGCAGCCAACTGACTTTCACGCCACTCTTGAAGAGATACTTTTAGTAGTTGAGCAATTTCACTATCTTTAGGTGTTCTACCGAGTTTGGCCGTCAGATCTTTGCGTACCTTTTCCCCTTCGTTGTAGAGTTCTTGCCATCTGCGGGGAACCTTGACTATACTACTTTTATCGCGCAGAAAGTGCAGCATTTCGCCCCGAATGTAAGGAATAGCAAAGGAACTGAAAGCACATCCTTGAGTGGGGTCGAAGCGCTCGATCGCACGAATCAAACCAAAATAACCAATTTGTTCCAAATCTTCATAGGGTTCGGCACACTGATGGCTGATGCGGTGGGCAACCTTGCGAACCAAACCAGCGTGCAACTGTACCAGTTGATTCCGTAGAGCAACTGTGGGATTTTGGTGGTAGGAAATCATCTTTTCCATCCCATAGGAGCCGATATCAGACTGAGTTGCTGTCATAAAAAATCCTCTGCCGTCAAACGCCATCTCGTATGTATCTCTTTGAGGTCATCTCTCCTTGGGCTGATATTTAGAGCGTTGACCCTATCTAAATTCATTGTCTGTAGATAAGCAGAGAGATACCATCGTTGTTCCACGGAAATCAGAACAAAGGTTGCACGGAGAATCAGCAGAAACACGCAAGCAATCTCAGCCGCCCCAAGGGTCGGCTTTAGCTTTTTTTAAGGATAAGCGGACAAACTTCCACCACCCTCTCCTCAGCGAATGGCTTAGGATCTAAGTGAAAATAAGACTAAAAAGCAATTTTGGCTTGTTAAGCAAAGATCCCCCAAGCGAGAGAGGAAACTGCATGAGTTATACAAGCAACTTCCGCGAAGCAATTCGGGAGGCCAAAGGCAATGCGCTTGTTGGCCCCAACGTAATTGCCAACGCCCTTCCCTTTTTGGGTGGTGGGTTGGTTTTAACTGCGATCGGCACCTACGGCGGTTTGGGAGTTATCCGTAACTACCCATCTTTATTCTTCCCAACTTTAATCGGTGCCGTTATCGCCGAGTTGGTTCTTTTCTTTGTCGCCCAAGGTGTTGCCGCCAAAGGCAACAACAAACTTGCCCTGCCCCTTTTGGCTACCTACAGCCTGCTGTCCGGCTACACCCTCAGCGGATTGGTATTCGTGGCACTAGGCACAAACGGCGTCGGCATTGAAGGAGTTGGCGTTGCTGCCCTTGGCTGCGGCATCGCCTTTATTGCCAGTCGCCAAATAGGTTCCAATTTATCTGAAGAAGATGGAATCGCCTTGACTAGAACAGTAAGCATGGGGATTATTGCCCTCTGCCTTGTCGTTCTCGGTCAATTCCTGTTGGCACTATTCGGCGTCTATAGCCCAACTTGGTTAGAAATCGGCATCTCCGGCATTGGCGTCTTCTTGTTTGCCGGTGCTGCTGTGGTAGATTTCTTCATTTTGCCGCGCACCTACCGCGACGAGGAGTACCAGCC
>NZ_JACJUP010000427.1:0-5063 GCF_014748295.1 Planktothrix sp. FACHB-1355
AAAAAAGAAAGAGGTTACACATTCGTTAAGCGAGCGAGTGAAGATGAACAAATCAAAGCTTACATGAATGATGGAGATAAACTCGGCTATCTCTGGCGACAGGGTTTTTTTGAAGGGGCAGATCCGCTATGAGAGAGCTTGTTTTCTTACTAGAAGAACTATCGGCACAAGTAATGATTGAAGGTATTTTACCGAAGATAATATCGGCAGAACTGGATATATTTGTTAGGTATATTGTTTTTGAAGGTAAACAAGACCTAGAAAAGCAGATGGTACGAAAACTACAAAAATATAAGAATCCGGATGCAACATTTATTATTTTGCGCGATCGAGATTCTGGCAACTGCCAAGATATTAAAACGAAACTTAAACAAAAATGCGAAGAAGCAAATAAGTCTCAAGCTATTGTACGTATTGCCTGTCGCGAACTGGAAAGCTGGTATCTTTCCGATCTAGAGGCGGTGGAAAAAGCTTATGAGAAACCCAATCTTTCCTCACGACAAAATGAAAAGAAATTCCGAAATCCCGATGAGCTTGGAAATCCATCACAAGAATTGAAATCCCTTGTACCTGAATACCAGAAGATAAACGGTTCGAGAATAATAGCACCTTATTTGAATATTGAAAACACACGCTCCCGCAGTTTTTATCATTTTATCAGTTCAATCAAAAGAATTATTCAGTCTTACCCTACAATCTAGATAAGTACTAACTCTGTTTCACTCGATAGAAATATTCTATGCCTCCTCGTTGGCCCCGCAAACCCGATCGCAATGACCCCGCTTTCCGCAAACTCGATGACCGCATGAACTTCGCCACCCATGTCGCAATTTTTGCTGCTAGTAATTCCGGTATATGGTTTTTCGATATCCTGAAAAATGCTGAATGGCCTTGGGCCAAGTGGGTGACGGGTGGATGGGCGCTGGTTTTGGTGGCCCATGCTGTGTATATTTTTGCGATCGCAAACTACTCCCAACCGCAACTGACATCGGAAACGCCCACAAAATCTCCCCAAGGATAGATTGAAAAATCTTGCTAAGCAGGGATTTACGCCGGGACTGGGGTTGATTCAATTAGGATCGAGGTAGCTTTTTATCGGAGTAAGTCCTATGGCAAAAACCAATACTTCTGAAGCGATCGAAAAACTGGCCGCCGAAATAGGCGAAAATGTTTATATCGACATTGCCAAGTGGCATCTCTACTTGCGGGAAGCACATTTACACACCCCCCTCGCGGAACGGGTATATCCCATGCTTCAGAATAATTCTCTTGAAGAAAGTAAGGTGCTACAAATTCTGTCAGATATTCCTGTCAAGATAGGCGGAAAAAGAGAAATTCCGCTCGCCGATTTGATACCGACAGCCAGTCAGGTGAATTTGATGGATATTTTGGAAGAATATCAACGCAAAATGTAGCGGTTTGGGTGGGAATTGCCCACCCTATTACTTAGTGCTGCTGTGGCGATCTTACCAATATGTTACCGCATTTCGGGATGAACATCTGTAGTGATAACATCTCGCTCCCTGTTATAAAAAAGAGTTGCAAAGCAATAAACTGGATATAAGATACCAGATTCTTGTTTTTTTACACCTCCAATCGCAACTTGAGCAGCATAATAATTACCAAAACCTATTTGGTAATTGTTCTGTCTGTAACTTTTAGAAATGACTTCTAGGAGAGTATCGCGAGGTACTTTAATTTTCCCTGTCTCTAAATCAATTTCACACTCTAAGTCATCTTCCCACAATATATTTAACAAGTCTTCTTTGACTTTGTAATCGGGAAGAAAATCATCAAGGACAGGGTAGAGGATAGACATAAATTTGCTTGATGAATATTTAGCAAAATTTAGGGAGTAGGATGGGCAATGCCCACCCTACTACTTACTCAAAACTCAAAACTAGCCCTTAGACCCTCTGAAAAATCGTTGGCGGATACGGGAGACAAAAATATCGACTTCTGGCAACTTCAATTGAATGGCAAATACAGCGAATAGGCATAAGCCGACTAACCCGGCGACGCTTAATTGCAGTAGTTGAATTAGCAAACCTTCGCTGCCCAAAATTTGTTGCAAACCCCAATTCGTACCCCAACTGGTGACACCTGCGATCGCACTACCAGCAGTCAACCATATTAACGGTATTCCCCATTCGCGCCAGGGCAAACCGTTGAGTTTGCGGTTGAGACACCACAACAACATTACCATTGAGGTGAGGTTTACTCCCATTGTGGAAAGAACCAAACCGGGTGCGCCAAAAGGTTGCACAAAAATAAAATTCAACAAAGCTTTGAGAAAGATATTGAACACGCTGATCCGAAAAGGTGTGTCTCCATCTCCCAAACCATAAAATACTCGCACCAGTACATCTCGACCTAAGTAGAAAAACATCCCGATGCCGTAAGCGACTAGCAGGGATGCTACTAATTTGGATGCGTCGCGATCGAATGCTCCCCGTTCGTAAACTACTCGTACAATTGGGACGGAAAGGGAAACCATGATCGCACCCAGAGGTAACATGGTAAGCGCAGTGAGAATTAATCCCTGACGAATTCGCACTTTTAATTCCGGCCAATCTTCCGGGGCGGCGAGTCGGGAAAATATGGGTAAAAAAGGTACTAACAAAACATTGGAAATAATTCCTAGAGGCGTTTGCACTAACAATCCGGCATAGCTTAAGGCGGCGGCGGCTTTGGGGATGAAGGATGCAAAGAATAAGTCGGTGTAAACGTTTATGTGCATCATCCCGGAGGAAAAAGTGGCCGGCCCCATGAGTCTGATTGTTTCGCGCACGCCAGGATGCTGGAAGTCGAAGCGCAGGCGCAATGTTCCCAAACCCGCTCGCCACTGGGCCACTACCTGCACTAACCACTGCAAGAATGCACCGGCAAGGGTTCCTACAGCTCAAACCTGTCCTCCCAGGATGGCGTATTCGGGGAGGGTAATTTTGTGGCCCAGCTGCATTGCTAAAACGGCAATTCCCCCAATGACTGTGATGCTGGAAAATAGGGGGCTGATGGAGGGTAGCCAATATTGATCTGCGGCGTTAAGGGTGGCAAAACCGATGCCGATCAGTCCGGCAAAGAGCGCCATCGGTGCCATAATCTGAAGTTGTTGGATGGCGATCGCTTTCGTGAGGGAACCTACCCCTGATGTATCGCTAAGTCCCGGTGCGACTAAGTTGATCAGCGGTTCGGCAAAGATCGTGGTGGCGATCGTCACCAGTAGCAAAGCTGCACCAACAATAGTTGTGATTGTCTCTACAATGGGAGCGGCTTCTTCTTTACCGCGCTTTGCCAGTACACTGACTACGGCGCTGTGAAATGGCCCATTGATGCCGCCTAGCAAGATTAACAAAAAACCTGGGAGAATATAGGCGTAGCTGTAGGCGTTGGCGGCTGCACCGACTCCAAAGGCGGCGGCGATCGCTTGCTGGCGTACCAAGCCAAACACTTTACTGATTAAGGTTGCAACTGCGACAATTCCCGCAATTCCAGCCAGAGTTCGAGAGGGTTTTTTGATTGCAGACACAAAATGTTAAAAATGACTAAAGGTAGTTGTACTATTCAATCGTGAATCTGGCAAGTCCGAACAGTATGTCCGCCGAAACTTTCTATGCCGACTTACCTAGTTTAGAAAATTTTCTGGACATCACGGATTTCCGGAATTTTGTTTCTGTTCCTCAAGATTGGCTGATTATAGTCACGGATATTGCTGGTTCTACTAAAGCGATTGAGTCAGGCCGTTACAAAGATGTTAATTTAATTGGCGCGGCTTCTATTGTTGCTATTTTAAATATAGCTAAAAATATCGATATTCCCTTCGTATTCGGCGGTGATGGCGCTACAATTTTAATTCCCCCAACTCTTTTGTCGGCAGTGCAGGGAGCTTTACTAGCTACACGACATTTAGCTAAAAATGAATTTGACTTTGATTTACGGATTGGCATAGTTCCAGGGTATGTAGTTATAGAAAGGCACTATGATGTGAAAGTAGCTAAGGTAAAAATTTCTGAAAATTACACCCAAGCGGTATTTACCGGGGGCGGTCTAGCTTATGCCAACGACTTGGTTAAAAATGCTGCAACTGCTGATATTTACCGCCTTCATAATGTTGTTGGTTCTAGCCAAGCAGATTTTTCTGGTTTGGAGTGTCGCTGGCAAGATATACCGAGCAAACATGGGGAGATCGTGAGTTTGTTGGTGATGGCAATCAGCGATGATTTGGTAGAAATTAGCTCGGTTTACAAAGACGTTTTACATATTATTAAAGAGATTTACGGTGAGGAAGCCGATCTTCATCCGGTATCTGCCGAATCTCTCAATCTTTCGTTTAATGAAAATAAATTGTTCAAAGAAGTCAACCTTCGTTCCCAGTCAGGCAGTTGGTTAGCTCGACAAATATATCTATCAAAGATTAAATTGGAAAACTATTTAGGAGCTTTTTTGATGGGATTTAAAGTTAAAACACGGGATACAGATTGGGGCAATTATAAGCAAAACTTAATTGCCGCAACAGATTACAAAAAGTTTGATGATATGTTACGTATGGTTATTGCAGGTAATACTTTGCAAAGCGAAAAATTGACAAAATCTTTAGATAACCTATATAAAGAGGGGAAATTAGTTTATGGTTTACATATCTCCGATCGCGCCATCATGACCTGTCTGGTATTTGAGCGCAACGGTCGCCAAGTACATTTTGTGGATGGTGCAGATGGTGGCTATGCTTTAGCTGCCAAAGCGATGAAGTCAAGAATGAAATCGGGGTTTTACTGATGACATACGATCGGATTTACTGTTACCCAACTCTCTATCCCGGCATTTTGCTTAAACGCTATAAGCGTTTTTTTGCAGATATAGAATTAGCTACAGGTGAGGTAATTACAGCTCATTGTCCGAATACCGGGCCGATGACGGGGGTCTGCACTGCCGGTAGTTTGGTACAGGTTTCTTTAAGCAACAATCCCAAACGCAAATTGCCTTATACCTGGGAAATGATTCAAGTTTCGGATAACGAACCGACTTGGGTAGGAGTGAATACCGGTCTACCAAACCAAGTAGTG
>NZ_JACJUP010000428.1:0-5127 GCF_014748295.1 Planktothrix sp. FACHB-1355
AGCCATTATAATTTAGATTATACAGGCGAGAAATTAACACTGGGTATATTTACTTGAGATTGCCAGCCATAGGGCTAGCTTGAGGAACTAATTTGTACTTTGAAAAAACTATTTCTAGTGCAAACTATGCCAAAATCCACCCCTGTGTAAGTTTCAAGCCAGATTCAGTGTTTGTGTAAATTTAATACAAAAGGGAGAAGTTGTCTTATGCCTCAAAAAAATCTTGATGAACTTAAGCTTATCTTTAGAGAAGGGTTTAACCAATGGTGGTCAGAAGAAGCTGAGGACTATGAATTGTCTGAAGAAGAGTTGGAAGTTGTAGCAGGAGGAGTAGAAGCAGGGTATGGCCTTTGTTATATAACAACATTATCGTGGTGTGATGTGAGTTGTCCTACACCAGAAGGGTAACCGTTCAAGGGGTGCGCCGCAGGCGCACCACCCCAAGAAGAGATGCAAAGGTTTTGGGGGAAATAAAGTGGTCTATCTTTTAAGTTAAGGTGAAGAGTTAAAGTTTTGATGAAACTGTACAATCACTTTCTCTGGGGCGCTAGAGCTATTATTATTTCCTGTTTGGTTAACTCCCCAAAATTTTTTTGGCAACAAGTAGCTCTAGCTCAAATCATTCCGGACACAACCTTACCCAATGCTTCTGTCGTCAACCCCCAGGAGGGAGTCAATGTTATTACTGGTGGTACGCAAGCAGGTAAAAATTTGTTCCACAGCTTTGTGTTGTTTTCTGTTCCCAATAACAACAGCGTATACTTCAACAACTCTCCCGATATTCAAAACATCTTTACTAGAGTAACGGGAGGGTCTTTATCTAATATTAATGGTATCATCCAAGCTAACGGCATAATTAACTTTTATCTAATTAACCCCAATGGAATTATCTTTGGCCCCAATGCGAGGCTAGAGATCGGCGGCTCATTTTTGGCAAGTACAGCCAGTAGCGTGAAATTTGCTGATGGCAGCTTTTTTGGTGTTGCTAACGCCAACCAAACTCCAACCCTACTAACGGTAAGTGTACCTACAGGTTTGCAATTTGGAAGCAACCCAGGAGGACTTGTCGTAAAGGGAAATCGACAAAATAGGAGCCAAACTAACGAAATTATAGATGCCACTACAGCTCTGCAAGTCGATCTAAATCAAACCTTAGCTTTAGTAGGTGGTAATATAGCTTTTGAGGGTGGAACTCTGAAGACACCAGGCGGAAGAATTGAATTAGGCAGTGTAGGCCCTAACAGCTTTGTTAACCTCAGCCCTCTAAACAAAGGTATAGCCTTGGGCTATGACGGTGTTTCCACTTTTGGAGATATTGAATTATTCCAGCAGGCAGCTATTAATGCGACTGGCGCAGGCGGTGGTGATATCCAAGTTTGGGCTAGGCGGTTAACTCTGAAAGATGGTTCCCAAATAGAAGCTAGTACTTTGGGTGCTCAAGCAGGAGGTAGCTTGAGTGTCAATACTAGCCAATCAATTGAATTAATTGGCACTTCCTCAGATGGTATACCCTCCGCCATAGCAGCTACGGTCGATCCTGAAGCTACTGGTGCTGGTGGAAACGTTTCTTTGGAAACTAAGCAGTTAATTGTTAGCAATGGAGCCCAGGTATTAACTCTCACCGCAGGCGCTGGCGCAGCAGGAAACTTAGCAGTGAAAGCCTCTGATTCAGTAGAATTGAGTGGGAATTCGGCTAGTAAAGTTCCCTTGTTGAGTAGGTTATCTACCACTGTCGCGAAGGACGGGACGGGTGCTGGGGGCAATCTCACTGTGGAAACGGGACGCTTAATTGTCAAAGAAGGAGCGCAAGTTTCAAGTGCTACGTTTGGCTTTGGCTCTGCGGGAAGATTGACGGTGGAAGCTTCCGAGTTAATAGAATTAACTGGTATTTCAGCGGATAGAAAGTTTAATAGTGGGTTATTTACTCAAGTTAACCCAGGCGCTCAAGGCGCTGGGGGAAATTTAACCGTGGAAACGGGAAGTTTAATCGTCACAGATGGAGCGCAAGTATCGACTGCAACCTTTGATGCTGGGAGTGGAGGAAATTTAGCAGTAAAAGCCTCAGATTCAGTAGAATTGAGCGGTACTGTTATAGCATTTAATAATCAGCGATTTCGCAGTGCTTTAGTAACCTCAGTCCAGAGAGGTGCTAATGGTAGTGGAGGTAATTTAACTGTAGAAACCGGGCGATTAATTGTCCGAGATGGGGCGCAAATATCAACTGCTACGTTGGGGTTTAAACCAGGAGGAACTTTAACAATAAATGCTTCCAAGTCAGTAGAAGTAATAGGAACGGCAGTAGATCCAAATTTTCCCAGTCGTTTGTCTGCTCGCTCCACCGATATTGCAGATGCGGGAAATTTAATAATTAATACTGGACAGTTGACTGTCCGAGATGGCGCTCTAGTTAATGTGAGTAGCACAGGAACGGGAAATGCTGGTAACTTAGAAGTCGTGGCTGATGCTGTTTTTTTGGATAATAAAGGCTCTCTGGAAGCGGAAAGTGCTGGAGGGGCGTTTGGCAATATTAGATTGAATTCCCAATCCTTAATAATGCGTCGAGGTAGCACCATCACTACTAACGCTACGGGCACAGCTACGGGCGGTAATATTTCCCTTAACATCAACAATGGTGTTTTAGCTGCTTTAGAAAATAGCGATATCAGCGCCAATTCCACAGAATCTCAAGGCGGTACAGTTACTATCAACGCTCGCAGCATCTTTGGCGCACAACAGCGCACGCGGGAAGAACTGGAAAGCTTACTAAATACCGATAATTTAGATCCGGCACAACTGCCAAGTAGCGACATCACCGCTACAGGTGCAAATCCTTCGTTAAGCGGTACTATTACAATCAACACCCCCGACGTTGACCCCAGTTCGGGATTGCTCCCTTTACCGGATAATGTGGTTGATGCCACCTCTCTTGTTGCTTCTGTTTGTAGCCGCAGCAAGGAGAGTTCTTTCACCGTTACCGGTAGAGGTGGGATACCGCCAAGTCCAACAGATGCTCTCGCGGATGAAGCTACTTGGATGGATGTGAGAGCAAGAGGAAGAGAACAGGAGAGCAGGAGAGTGGGGGAGAGAAGCAGCCGTTCCCAGTCAAAAGTCTCCAATTATCAAATTGTGGAAGTGCAAGGATGGATACTTAATTCAAAAGGAGAGGTGGAACTGGTAGCGCAAGTACCAAATACGACACCTCACAGTTCTGGATTTTCACAACAGCAATGTTATGCGCCTTAATTTGAGATTTTTTACTAATGTGTTCGCTCGCTGGGGAATCAATTCCCTGGCGGGCAGAATCGGAGGTCTCTAATGTCTATTAGACAATTGTTGAGAAAGGCGTTCCCGCAGGGTACCGGATGGGATATCGCATTTTTATCACAATCCCATATCCATCGTTTTAATCTATACCAATATCGACGACAAACTAAAAAGTGGCTAATCCGATTTGCACTGGCATTTTTAGCCGCGCTTGTGGGTGCTGGCGTTTCGATCGCACTCACGGGAAATGGGATATGGGGAATCGCAAATGGCAAAGAACCAATCCCTAATTCCCAATCGCCGATACCCAATTCGCAACAATTATTGGAACAGGGGATAAAATTTTTCCAAGCCGAACAATTTTCTCAAGCGGCAGAAGTCTGGCAACAAGCTGCTGCTGCATTTAAAGCTTCTGGCGATCGACTCGGTGAAGCTCAAGCTTTAAGCCATTTGTCTTTAGCTTATCAACAATTAGGAAAATTGGCAGAAGCTCAAGATGCGATCGCATCTTCTCTCTCCCTCATTCGCAATTCAAATAACAATAGCGAATCGGGAATTATTCTGGCTCAAGCTTTAAATGCCCAAGGTCATTTACAACTTGCTTTGGGAGAATCGGAAGCTGCTTTAAAAACTTGGCAACAAGCAGCGACAACATATTCCCAAATCGGAGATAAAGAAGGTGCGATTGGCTGTCAAATAAATGAAGCCCAAGCACTGCAAAATTTGGGTCTTTACCGCCGCGCTCGCAAAATTCTAGAAGAAGTAGAAGTATCTCTGCAAACTCAACCAAATTCTTTGGTGAAAGCAACAGGTTTGCGTAGTTTAGCTAATTCATTGCGTGCGATCGGCGAATTGGAAAAATCGCGCCAATTGTTGCAAGAAAGCTTGATCGTAGCCCAAGAGTTGCGATCTCCAGCAGCAATTAGCGCGGCTCAATTCAGTTTGGGAAACACCAACAGAGCTTTGGCAAATAGAGCAAAATATTTAGAGAATACAGCATCTGCAAAAACTGAAGTACAAGCTGCTATCAGCGCGTATCAACAAGCAGCGGAAACATCGAATTCTCCAATAATGCGCGTGCAAGCACAAGTGAATCAACTTAGCTTACTGGTTGAAGAAAGACAATTTAGCGAAGCGGAAAATTTGCGCTCGCAAATTCATCTAGAACAATTACCTGTCAGTCGCAGATCTGTATTTGCTCGCATTAATTTTGCTCAAAGTTTAGCTAAATTGGGAAATGGCGAGTCGGAAATTAATAATCGCGATCTGCAACAAACATTGCAATTACCGCTTGCTAATAACCAAGAAATCGCTCAAATATTAGCTAAAGCAGTTCAAGAAGCCAGAAGTATAAAAGATACACGCGCTGAATCTTTTGCTCTCGGTAACTTGGGAGCATTGTACGAACTAGCTCACCAAGCTAAGGAAGCCGAAAATCTCACTCAACAAGCACTTGTTTTGGCACAAGCAATTAACGCTGCCGATGTTTATTATCGCTGGCAATGGCAGTTAGGAAGATTGCTCAAAACTCAAGGGGATGAAAAAGGTGCGATCGCAGCTTACAATGTAGCAGTTGAAACCCTCGAATCCCTACGCAGTGACTTAGTTGCCATTAATGCCGATAATTCAGATATCCAGTTTTCTTTCAGAGATAGCGTAGAACCTGTTTATCGCGAATTTGTCGATTTATTAGTAAGCACAAAAAGCGAACAACGTCAAGATAAATTACGCCAAGCGCGTTATGCGATCGAAGCTCTCCAACTAGCAGAATTAGACAACTTCTTTCAAGAAGCTTGCATCAATGCCAAACCTGTACAAATCGATCGAGTTGATACCTCTGCCGCCGTTATTTATCCGATTATT
>NZ_JACJUP010000429.1:0-5104 GCF_014748295.1 Planktothrix sp. FACHB-1355
ATATTCGAGAGCAGCGATTGAGGCGATTAAGACAAGTTTCTTAGGTATTGTAGGTTGGGTGAAGAGATATCGAAACCAAAATTTTGTTGAGATGGGTGTTGGGTTGACATTAGGAAACCCAACCTACGGAACTGATTAAATTTTCTTGTTTTTCCTACATCCGCCGCTCTCTAGTTGCTCAACTGCTGCTTCAAATCCCGAATCGCTGCACTTGTATTCCGTTCGTAGGCAACTTGAAGACATTGAGTAATAATATCCTGAATGTTAATGTTGGGAAAATATCGGCTTTTATCTAGCTCGATATATTCATCACCCTGTAACTGATAAACTAATAGCTTTTTGTTGCGAAACAACCAAACTTCAGGCACTCGATATGGCAGATAATCATTCACATCGGAATAACTGGTCACATCAATTTCCAAGACCAAATCGGGTGGCGGATCGTTCGCCCAGTCAATTCGCTCCTTGCCTGAAACTGCTTGCCAATTGTCAATATAAAAGGAATAATCTGGTTCGATGCCACTTTCCTCTGGGAGTTGCATAGTTACGGGTGTAAAAGCATCGTATTCCTGTTCTGCACAATCCAGTAGCGTTGTGATGACATTTGCAATCAAGTGAGCATCTCGTCCATGTCTGGGCAATGGTGACATTAATAAGACTTCTCCAGAACGATATTTGATACGAGGAATGGAGCCATCCCCCCGCTGCTGACATAGTGCTTGATATTCTTGCCAAGTGGCGATCGATCGCACTACCGTTCCGGCTGAGAGGTGAAGTTTTTCGGGTGATACAACGGCAAACATACCCACCTTTCGTATAGTAATCTCAGATCATTCTAACAAAACTACAATTTTAAATTTCAAAGTTGAATCCCATTTGTTTGAGTTGCAGATATTTTTGTTCGTCAAATTGATAGAGTCTGGCGGCTCGATGAGACACATCTTTCTGAGTTTCATCGAGTTGGACTAACAAATTCATATTGAGGATTTTTTTGCGAAAATTGCGTTTATCTAGATCGGTTCCTAAGATAATTTCATAGAGTCTTTGCAACTGAGTAAGGGTAAATTTTTTGGGCAACAATTCAAATCCAATTGGTTGATAGCGAACTTTGCCTTTCAATCGAGTTAAAGCTACCTCGAAAATGCGCGAATGGTCAAAGGCTAATGGCGGTAATTGAGTGACGGGAAACCAAGCGGCTTCGCTAGCATCTGTGGTGGCGTTGAGGGAGTGTTCGCACGAGTTTACCAGCGCGTAGTAGGCGACGGTGACGATGCGATCGCGCGGATCTCGCCCCACATCCCCAAATGTGTACAATTGCTCCAAATATACCGAATCTATGCCCGTTTCCTCCCGTAATTCCCGCCTCGCGGCTTCTTCCAACGATTCATCCATGCGGACAAACCCCCCCGGTAGGGCCCACATACCCAGAAAAGGGGGAAGGTTCCTCTGAATCAGCATCAACTGAAGCTGCATCGACTCTTTGTCTAAACCAAAAATCGCGCAATCCACGGTCAGCGCGGGTCTGGGGAATTCGTAGCTATAAGACATTTCGATTTGTAAAGGGGGTTGACATCGTGTTTTTTGTACACTAACTTAGTGTATAGGTAACACTAACAGCCATGCAAGAGCAATTTGAATTAGCGGCTGGTTCTGTAAAAGGTACAGAACATCAGCGGCTTGGCAAAAACAACCAAGATGGATATTACAGTATCAATTCACAAGGTACGAACTTAATTGCTGTTGTTTGCGATGGGTGCGGTAGCGGTCAGCACAGCGAAGTGGGAGCAAAAATTGGGGCGAGGTTGCTGGTAGAAACCATAAGCCGTTCTTTGCCATATCGCGAAGGATTTTGGCAAGATATCCACTCTAAAGTGCTGATGCAATTGAAAAATCTCGCCCAAGGATTTGGCGATAATTTAGCTGACATCGTAAATGATTATTTTCTGTTTACAGTTGTCGGAACATTAATCGTACCAGAAGGAGCGTTTATCTTTGCCATAGGAGATGGAATATTTGCGATTAACGGTGAAGTAGTGCAGTTGGGGCCATTTGCCAACAATGCACCACCTTATCTAGGATACGGTATTTTAGATGAGGTAAATCAAAGTTGGCAATTTCAAGTACATCGCACTCTACCTATGAGCGAAGTGGAATCGATTTTAATCGGTACAGATGGAGTTTCGGATCTGATTAAATCTGCATCGATCGACTTGCCAGGAAAGTCAGAAAGAGTGGGAGAAATTAGTCAATTTTGGAGAGAAGATCGCTATTTTAGCAATTCTGACAATATCCGACGCAGGTTATCCCTAATTAATCGCGAAGTAACTTACCCCAACTGGTCAGAACGCAGCCTAGTTAAACAAGGAGGCTTATTACCAGATGACACAACCTTACTCGTGATGCGACGAAAACAAGTTGTTAGTAATGACTAATAACCTATCTGCGAAATCCTTGATTCTACCTTCTTTTTCCCCTAGTCCCTAGCCCCTAGTCACTAGCCCCTAGCCATACCTTTCTGCAAATGGATGTCTACATCAACAACAAAAAAATCCGTCTCAAGCCTAACAAAGCGATCGGCAAAGGCGGCGAAGCAGATGTGTACAATATTGGCAACGGTAAAGCACTGAAGCTATTTAAGCAAGCGAATCATCCCGATTATCAGAATAATTCCCAGCAACAACGCACAGCACAAGAACGCTTAGACGAACATCAGTTTAAGTTGCGTCTGTTTCCTAACAACTTACCGAAGCGAGTTATTTGTCCGCAAGAGTTGGTAACTGATGCGCTGGGAATGAAAATTTTGGGATACACAATGGAAATGGTTGCTGGTGCGGAAGTTTTATTAAAATATAGCGATCGCACCTTCCGTCAATCGGGAATTGCCAACCAAATTGTTGTCGAAATATTCCGAGATTTACATACAACTGTTGCAGGTATTCATCTAGCAGGAGTAGTAATTGGCGATTTCAACGATTTGAATGTTTTAATTAAGCAGAAAGAAGCTTATTTAATTGATGCTGATTCTTTCCAGTTTGTCTCGTTTCCCTGTCGGGTATTTACGACTCGGTTTGTCGATCCGCTGTTGTGCGATCGCCAATCTTTAAAACCCGACCTAGTTGAAAATTATGCAAACGATTCGGATTGGTATGCTTTCAGCGTCATGCTAATGCAGTCCCTCCTATTTGTTGACCCTTACGGCGGCGTTTACCGACCAAAAGACCCGTCTAAACGGATTCCTCACGAAGCGCGATCGCTACAGGGAATTAGCATATTTAATCCAGAAGTTAAGTATCCCAAACCAGCCATACCTTACAAAGTTCTGCCAGATGATTTACTGCATTATTTTTATCAAGTATTTGAACAAGATAAGAGAGGTGAATTTGCGCGATCGCTCCTCGACAACCTGCAATGGACAACCTGCATTAACTGCGGCACAGAACACGCCAGAAATACCTGTCCCAACTGTAGCCAAACAATCCCAGCACCTTCGCTTCCCAAACCGATCGTCGTTCGAGGTACAGTCACAGCTACCCGAATTTTCAGTACAGAAGGGATTATTTTATTTACCGCATTGTCAGGAGATAAATTATGTTGGTTATACTATGAAAAAGGCGAATTTAAACGCGAAGACGGTACAGTTGTTCTCAGCGGTGACTTAGACCCGCACTTGCAATTTCGTATTCAAGGTAAATCCACTTTAATCGGCAAACAAGGACAAGTCATCACCCTAACACCAGGTAAATCTCCCACTCGTTTAGCTGTAGAAACCTTTGATGTAAATGAAACTAACCGTTACTGGACATACGGCGGTCAATTATTGCGAGATGGTCAGTTAAGTTCGGAATATATTGGCGATGTCTTAGCCGAACAAACTCACTTTTGGGTTGGTTCTAACTTCGGTTTTGGCTTCTACCGTGCGGGTAATTTGAATGTTGCTTTTGTCTTCGATGCCAACAAACGCGGCATCAACGATACGGTCAAAATTCCTTCATTTACCGGACAGTTAATAGATGCTAATTGCACTTTTACTGCTGACCGTTGCTGGTTCTTTATTTCCACTCAAGAACAAGGTCAAACTATCAATTATGTTTACATTATTCGTCCGGATGGTTCGATTGAAGCATCTGCTATGGCTAAAGCTGGAGATAATTCCTGGCTTTCTACATTGCACGGAAAATTTGCGGCTGGCAACTTTTTACTAGCAGCTACGGATGATGGTATTGTCCGCGTTGCACCGCAAAACGGTCAAATTGTCCAAACTAAAGAATTCCCAGATACAGAACCTTTCGTTGATGCTAATAGTCAACTATTTGCCAGTCAGCAAGGACTGTATGTTGTGAAAGCACAGCAAATTTTCATGCTGAAGATTACCTGAAGTTTCTTTTTCCGATATCTAGAATCCTGAATTACTATGAGTACGCAAACAACCAAACAATTACCGATTCCTCCCCACTTCGATGCCAAAAAAGTTGGAGAAGTCTGGCGCGTTTTGTACGAAGAGCGATCGCACGATGCTCAAGCTTGGGCGAAAAAGCACAACATTCCACCCGCAGCTAAAGATAAAACTCGCATTTGTCTGATGGTAATCGATGCCCAAAATACCTTTTGCATTCCCAAATTTGAATTATTTGTTGGGGGTCGTTCCGGTACGGGTGCGGTTGACGATAACGTGCGTTTGTGCGAATTTATCTATCGCAACTTGGGTTTAATTACGGCGATTTACCCGACAATGGACACCCACACAGCGATGCAAATTTTCCATTCGCTGTTTTGGGTGAACGATGCAGGCGAACACCCAGCGCCGATGACGATTATCTCTTTAGATGATGTGCAAAAAGGTGTTTGGAAAGTGAATCCTGCGATCGCACACAGCGTAGCGGGTGGCAATTACCTGGGATTGATGCGCCACGCCTCCCATTACGTCGATAAACTCAGCGACGGCGGCAAATATCCCTTGATTATTTGGCCTTATCATGCCATGTTGGGGGGAATAGGTCACGCCTTAAGTAGTCGGACAAAAGTAATCGACACTGTATGAACTTTTGTTAAGGCACTTGCAGGAGTGCGATCGCTACCCACGGATAGTACAAATGTATTGTAAAAA
>NZ_JACJUP010000043.1:0-14064 GCF_014748295.1 Planktothrix sp. FACHB-1355
TAGGGGTTAGGGAATAGGGAATAGAGGGAGGAATTTTGACTTTTGACTCCCCCACTCCCCCGCTCCCCCGCTCCCCCACTCCCCCCTCTCCCTCTATTCTGGTTTGAGAGCCTGAGCTTTGTTCCAGCTGTCGATCGCTTCTTCGCTACGGCCTAAATTACTGAGAGCGACACTGCGGTTATACCAGGCTTCGTAGCGATCGGGTTGCAATGTCAAAGCTTTGTCCCAGCTAGCGATCGCATCTTCTAAACGTCCTAAGTTCCCCAGTACCAAACCGCGATTAAACCAAGCTTGGTCATCTTTCGGTTCAATTGCCACAGCTTTATCGTAAGAAGCGATCGCTTCTTCCAGACGTCCTACGTGCCCCAAAGCCACACCTCGGTTATACCAGGCTTGTTGATAATTTGGTTGAATTTCCAAAGCTTTGTCGTAGGAATAGATCGCTTCTTCACTGCGTCCTATTTTAAACAGAGCGTTGCCACGGTTATTCCAGGCATCGGATTTATCTTGTTTGTACTGCAAAGCTTTATCGTAGCTGGCGATCGCATCGTAAGTGCGTCCCAATTTAAACAGAGCATTAGCGCGGTTGTACCAGACTTCGTGAGCTTCCGGTAGAATCGCCAGCGCCTTGTCATAACTGACGATCGCTGCTTGATAATCACCATTATTAAATTGCTGAATACCTTGATAAAACCATGCTTGTGCCTCTTGCGGATCGCCCGGATCGAGAAGCGAGTTACTATCTTGGTATGATTGCGGAGCCCGTGCGAGTAACTTTATACCGATTTCCTTGGCAATGTCGCCAAATTCCCCGCACCCTACATCGCCCAGATGTACCATCCGAGTGGCTAGCTGACGATTTGGTGATTGGGACGCTAGGAGTTTCTCGCCAAAACCGCGCAGCCATGCGATCCACACTTCCACGTCAGTACGTTCGGCTAGCGCCTCAAAAACTCTCAAAACTTGCTCCTGACGCCAGCCATGCTCAACCCCTTCTAAGAGCTGCATAAAAAAATACTCGTAGTCTGCATCGGTTAGGGGTGTATTTTCCGATTGCTTTATAGGTTTTGGAGGTTGGGGTTGTTTGCGGATGCCAAAAAGACGGCGATACCACTTTCGTAGCGTTCGCCTTAGCGTACTGTAGGCATATCGCCAAAATCGCGCTTTCATCTTTCCCATTCCCGCGTTACCTTTATCCCAGATTTTATCGAACCAAATTAAAGAGGCTTTGTAGCTCGATCGCAACTTTTACTACCCAATCGCATCTCTAATTCTCAGCCAACCTCTGTCAATCCGTAAAAATTCATCAAACTTGAGCGTATCTTCGCTCAAAAGACATCTGTCGCCCCATTACTGTTGTCCCGTTTGCAGTCGCTGCCAAGAACTACTTTCGCATTTGATTAATTTATCAAGGGTGGCGATCGCTTTGCTGTTTTGCGAACTACGGATCTCCTGTTCCATACCAATATTCGTTAATTCCATCCCCAGACGGATGACATAAGCTTTTTGTTCTTCACTAGCGATCTGACTGCGATCGACTGCTTGTATGTTTGCCAGAAAAGACTTCTGGATATTGAAATTAAATATTTTAGCGATAGAATGAACCGCGTAACTTTGTTCCGGGCGAGCGGTTTGGAGAACTTCCGCGATCGGTTTACTCAAGATTGTCTGCTGAGTCAGTTTGTCAGCCTGACTTTGCAGCCAAGCTTCTGATGTAGAAATCGGCCAATCTGTACTGCGTTCGTCCACTTTGGCAAAAGCGTGGGCTTCCCCATAAGAAATCCGTCCATCTTTGTTATAGTCAGCTGACGGGACTGACTGACCGATACGGTTGCGCCCGCTCAAGCCTGCAAAGAAGCTAGAACTATAATCTTTATAGTCCGCTTCGTTGACTGCTGGAGTACAACCAACGGAAGGTCTGGTTTTGACGGTGGCGAAGAAGCCGCAACGAGTTTGCAGTGCGACTGGACGTTTGGGGTCACCGCCTTCGTAGATAAAATTAGCGAATGAGCCGGAAAAGCACTGACTCATCATCATCACTACAGATGTCTGCTCTGGAAGGCGATCGAGCATACCAGCAAATTGCTGCACTGTCAGCAATTCCCTATTCCACAGCAGGAAAGCGTTGTTATCTATATCTTCGGGATTGGGGATGCCATGTCCTGTGAAGTAGAAGAAAATAGATTTGGGGTTCCCACTCAGATCCTGAAGCGAACGCTGCAAGTTGGCCATAGTAGATGCACCGTCAAGATTGGGAATCTGTGGCACTTTGAACTGCTGCTGTCCACCAGAGTCGAGATAGCGAACTGTCGCCTGTCGCTCATCGCCGTTGGCAAAAAAAGTGAACGCTTCAGCTGGGTTGTAACCCATTGCGCTCAAAGTGCGCTGAAAGTATAGAATGTTCTTTTCGATCGCGATTTCGTTCGCTTCCGGCGCTGGGCCACCACCAAATGCCAAGAAATTTGTTTTTTGTTGTGGGGATTGATTTGGCGTTTGCCCTTGACAAGTGGCTGCTCGTACTCCACTAACTCCGACGCTGGTATTGACGATCGGGAGTTGCAGACCGATCGATATCACCAGGGCCAAATTAGTAATGTAGTGGCGATGGCGTGAAAAATACTGCATGGTAATTTGTATCAACTTTATCTGAATGAGTGATGACCCACGATCGGATTTTATCGCTCTGATGCCGTTCTCCTTAAAATATCTTAATTGTTATGACTTACGAACCCTTACATCACAAGTATCGCCCTTCTAGTTTTGCCGATCTGGTGGGTCAAGATGCGATCGCTACCACTCTGACTAATGCCATCCAACAAAAACGGATAGCACCAGCTTACTTGTTCACCGGGCCCAGAGGCACCGGTAAAACTTCCAGTGCCAGAATTTTAGCTAAATCGCTTAACTGTCTTTCTCACAAAGATCCGACACCTCAACCTTGCGGTAAATGCGATGTTTGTCAGGGAATTGCCAAAGGCTCAACTTTAGATGTAATTGAAATCGATGCTGCTAGCAATACAGGTGTTGACAACATTAGAGAATTAATCGAAAAAGCTCAATTTGCACCAGTACAGTGCCGCCACAAAGTTTACATCATTGATGAATGTCATATGCTCAGTGCAGCGGCATTCAATGCTTTGTTAAAAACTTTAGAAGAACCACCCGATCGCGTAGTCTTTGTCTTGGCAACAACTGACCCTCAAAGAGTCTTGCCAACTATTATTTCTCGCTGTCAGCGCTTTGATTTTCGTCGCATTCCTCTAGAGGCGATGGTGAAGCATCTGCGTCATATCGCCAATAAAGAAAATATCGATATTACCGATGATGCGATCGTTCTCGTTGGCCAAATTGCCCAAGGCGGATTGAGAGATGCCGAAAGTACATTAGATCAACTCAGCTTGTTATCCGGAGAGGTAACAGTTGAGAAGGTTTGGGATTTGGTAGGCGCAGTTCCAGAGAAAGATTTGATGAGTTTGCTCGACGCGATCGCCACCAACGATAGCACATCTGTAATAGACATAACTCGTCGCCTCATGGATAGAGGTCGAGAACCTTTAATTGTCTTGCAAAACTTAGCTTCTTTCTATCGCGATTTACTAATTGCGAAAACCGCACCCAACCGTTCCGATTTAGTCGCCGTCACAGCACCTACCTGGCAAGCGCTGTGCGATTTTCAAGGTTTGGAAATCAACCAGATTTTATTTGGGCAAAAGCAACTTAAAGACAGCGAAGTTCAAATAAAAAATACAACCCAGCCGCGCTTGTGGTTAGAGGTAACATTATTAGCATTGTTGCCATCTGCAATCGCATCGACAATTAGCCCAATTAGCGTTCAACAAACTGCTAAACCGCTGAATAATCCAGCAATTGCACCCAAGGTAAACAGTACACCATCATCTAATCAAGTAACAAAAAAAGTAGAAAGATCGGAAATAATTTCTCCAAGTATACCAGTCCCAACTGAAAATCCTCAATTCCATAAACAAGAGGTTATTCCTGTTGTAGAACAAGTTCCCGATGCTCCTATTGAAGCCGAACCCAGTCACGCCAATTTTCAACAAGATGATGTAAGTCTAATTGCAGAAAATTCATTTAATTTGGAGGATATTTGGCAACAAGTAATTAAAAATACCCGGCTACCCGGTGCTAAACGGATGCTGCGAGATCATTGCTACTTAGTATATGTTAAAGGTCGAGAAGCGATGATTGGCATTAAAACAGAATCTCTTACAGTTACAATTAAAGGAACTTTGCCCCAAATAGAAGAAGCTTTTTCAAAAACATTCAACGATAAGATAAAAATAAATTTTCAGTCTAATCATACAACTGAAAATAAGTTTTCTCGCCGAAACCAACAGCAAGGTAGCATTAAACAGCAGACGCAATTTAATCAAACAAACACATCAGCGCTGTCCAATCCAAATTTAGCATCTTCTCCCACATTTACCGAACCTCCCAGCAACTATTCACCAATAAAAACTGACGATCGACCTTCCATTCAACCCCAAGAAAATACAGACGGCCCCAAACCGAATTTTGCTTCCGAAACTAAGCCAGATTCAAATACTGTTCGGTTAACTTCTCCTCCTACTCTTCCCCTACAAGGAGAGGAAAGTAAAGTCTCGCCCTCCTCCGCGCAAGGGACAGGGGTAGGTTCGTCTTATCCGAACAAGATTAAGCCAGATTCATCAATAAAATTACCGCCTGACTTGCCAAAATCGAGTCAGCAGATTTCCAACAAAAATGTAGAAAATATAGAGATAGATAATGATAGTAAGGTGGTACTTGATGCAGCCCAGAGACTTGCCAATTTCTTTGAAGGAGAAATTATTCAAATAACAGACGATCTGGAACAAATCCTGTTTCCAAATAAGCCAGAAATATCCAGATTAAATATAACTGATGTCACAGCAAGTGAGTACTTAGACACAGAAGAAATTGCAGAAAATGGGGAAGAATTTTAAGAATTAAGAATTAAAAAATGGGATAGCCCCATTTTTAATTCTTAATTTGTAATTGGCAATTCTTCACCACTGCCTTGATGCACGGTTTTAACCCATTTTAGCCGCTTTGGACGTACCGACATCCGCGCAGTTGCGCTAGACATCACAACTACCCAGTGCAGCATATACAAATTACCGCGCAGCGTTTGCAGCAAGGTAAAGAATGCGGTAGAAAAAGTCAGTTTTTCGTCCTTACGGGTGCGCCGCAAACCTCCAAACATCGCGATCAGCGACATCGTAAGCATCAGTCCGGTAATGGGACTGAAAACGGGCAAACTGGTGCGAAAAACAGACATCAAAAAGTCAGGTAATACCGCCGTGGGAAGAAAGTACTGGGTAATCCAAAACATGAACATATCCCAGGTTTTCCGAGTACCCATGCGGTTTCTCAGAATCGGACGCCAATAGTCCAGATAGCGTTGATAACCTCCTTCTGCCCAGCGATTGCGCTGATGCCAAAGGGCTAAGGCGGTGGTGACGCCTTCTTCTCGAACGGGAGGGTCAATGAGAAAGTCAATATCCCATCGATCGAGATGCAAGCGGATCGTGAGATCCAGGTCATCTGTGATAGTTTCCTCATTAAAACCACCACAGCGTTCTAAGGCAGAACGACGGATAAATTGACCGTTACCCCGCAATTCGCCAATCCCGCCGATCGCAATGCGCTGCTGCTGAAAAAAGCTATCCAAAGCCATTTCAGCGACTTGACCGCGAGTCCAGAAATTGACATCGGGATTGGCGATCGCTTTTTGCACCTGCACTGCACCCACTTGCGGTTGTTCAAACACAGGCACTACCCGCCGCAACATATCGGCAGATACCTTAGCATCCGCATCAAACACAGCGATAATTTCGCCGCGAGTCAGGGGTAGCACCTGATTCAAAGCACCCGATTTACCGCCGCCAGCATCAGCAGGTCGCCGAAATACCTTGAGTCGATCGTATTCCTGGGCTAGCTGTTTGAGCAAGATCGGCGTTTTGTCCGTACTGCGATCGTCGATTACCCACAGCTCGTACAAGTCTCTTGGATAGTCGAGATCGCACATATTCTTGACCAAACTGGCAATGACAGCTTCTTCATTTTTAGCCGCCACCAGCAGGGAAACAAAAGGCCAAGAATCCTGATTTTCCTCAGACAAAGGCGCAGGTAAAGCACGGGGACAAGCTCGCAAAACGCGGATGGCGTGAATACCCATCAGGGTTGTCAAGAACAGCACCAGCCAAATGCCCCACGAGAATAGATGCAGGGCGATCGTGCCACTCCAAACAATTGTCAGCAACAATGCGGCTTTGCGCCTGCGTCCCGCATAAAACCTGCGATCGGGTGTCTGAGTTTCCTCCTCAAAAGTGGGAGGCAGATCGGATAAAACCGAGCCGATTTCATCAAGCTCGTTGTAGGAATTGTTTTCGGGCCAGGAATTCGCTGGCATAGGTTAGCTGATTCAACCACCAGTATTTGTCTGCACCTTTGCAGAAGCTGGGTATCGGGTAACACCAAACCGTGCAGCCTTGACATCCTTTTAGTTTGCCATGACAGAAGGCGGTATTGTATCCACCTGTTCCGATTCGCGATCGAGTTTGTAAAATCTAGCCTTAATCGGAATACCTGTTTGGGCAAACTGGTACCAAGTCAGCCGGAGCTTGTCGTTAGCAGATCTGGCAAAACAGTATTTACCGCCTGAGAGCGGGGATTTGTGGTGCCATTTCCTCCAGCTTCAATAAAAGCTTATGCTGCCTTATTGTACCTGACCTTGTTGAAGTACTCAGTCGCCGTTTCTATCGATTTGACAATTTGTCGAGTAGGATTTTTCTGAGAATTGTAATTGGTGTGAGCCCTAAAGGCTGAATTTAGGCAAGATCGGGAGTCCAACGCAGCCATACGACAGAAGGGAGAGCCTCAAAGCCCCTCTCCTCTTGGGTCATAAGTTGGGCACAAGTCTATCCCCGAGTTAATCGATCGATAGTGTCAATTGTTTCCTCACTCGCTGCCTTTGTAAAATAAGGCCACTGACAATTGCGTCCGCCTTCAAGGTAGAGAGATGATGGAAGTAGACATTTTGGGAATACTACAGACAGTGAATGCTGGGACGGGCTTAAATATTGCCGCCCCAGCATTCGGGCATTAGTCTGAATCTAGAGGCCAAAAAAAGGAAGATTATGAGTGCAAATATCGAACAGCTCCAACCTGCCGACCCCCGCAGAGTCAATGTCTATATGCCCTACTACCAAGGTAACAAGCGCACTTTGTTACCCCAAGCCATAAGTCTCTATGAAAAAGGGGTTCTGGAGGGAAAACGCAAAATAGAAGGCGGAGAGAGCATCCCCTTTGTTGCCACCTGGAATGTGGCGGCGCTACCATCAGACCTTACCCGTTGTCGGTTACAGTTTGATGGCAATGCAGAAATGAGTTATGAAGTTACCCTGGCTAATAATGAATTTGTTAACTTTCTAATAGAAGTCATAATGAATTTTAAGACCTCTCGCTCAATCGATTTTTCCAAAGGATTTTACCGCAAGCTGCTGCGTTTGGATGAATAGAAACGGCGTTTGGAGGATACACAGCTCAAAATTAGGAGTGAGGGTGTGCCGAAATCTGCTAAATATCTGCTGATAGGATCGACCGAGGCTTATAGCGGCAAGTCAGCGGTACTTTTGGGACTTGCTCATCAGCTACAAGAAAAAAAACTGGATATCGCCTACGGTAAGCCGCTGGGAACCTGTTGGAGCGACGATCGCACTGATGGCATGGATGAGGATGTTAAGTTTTTAGCCCACAATCTCAACTTGCCGCCGAACCGATTGCTGAAAACCCTATTATTTCTCGATACAGTCAGCATCGAAAAACGTCTCAAAGGCGAAGATACAATCGATTATCGCTCAGAGTTACTCAAATACCTCCAGGTGCAGTCTGGAAAGCTAGTTTTGCTAGAAGGGCCAGGAACTCTGGAGGAGGGCACTTTGTTTGAAATGTCCTTGCTGGAAGTGGCAGAGGTGGTGGATGCGGGAATTGTGTTGGTAACGCGCTTGGAATCGGTGCTATCGATACACAAGATATTGTCAGCGAAGCGGCGGTTGGGCGATCGCCTAATCGGCGTTATCCTCAATGATGTTCCCAGCGAGCAACTCGAAGCAGTAGAAACAGAGATTAAGCCATTTCTGGAACAGCGGGATATTGCAGTTTTGGGAATTCTGCCCCGGAGTGCCTTGCTACGCAGCGTCAGCGTCAGAGAACTGGTACACCAATTGCACGCTGAGGTGATTTGCCGACCCGATCGATTGGATCTAATGGTGGAAAGCTTAACTATCGGTGCGATGAATGTCAACTCGGCGCTGAAGTACTTCCGCAAGGGTAGGAATATGGCAGTGGTGACTGGTGGCGATCGTCAGGATATCCAGCTCGCAGCCTTGGAAACCTCTACTCAGTGTTTGATTTTAACCGGGCACGTCCCTCCGTCCGATTTTATTCTCAATCGCGCTGAAGACCTCGAAATTCCGATTTTGTCGGTTGACCTGGATACCCTCACCACTGTAGAAATCATTAACCGCGCTTTCGGTCAAGTGCGCCTGCAAGAACCGATTAAAGTGCAGTGCGTCCGTCAGTTAATGAAAGAACACTTTGATGTCGATCGTCTCATGTCCAAACTCGGACTGGAGCCTGCTGTAACGCTACCGTAACCCATTCTGTTAAAATATCAAGGTTGTTCAACGTCAAACCGTCCTTGAGTCAATCGATAGAGATACCTAAAGTTGATGAATTAGTCCAAGAACTGGCGACAATCCAGCAAACGGGTTCCAAGCGCATTGCCCTGTTAGGATCTCGCCACGTTCCTATTACCCATCAGCACCTGATCGAGATGATGAGCTATGCCTTGGTATTATCCGGCAATAGCCTGATTACCTCCGGTGCTACGGGTACTAACGCGGCTGCCATTAGAGGCGCAATGCGGGCAGATCCCAAACTGTTAACCGTGATTTTACCCCAAAGTCTGGAGCGCCAGCCCCTAGAATCGCGCCAGCAGCTCGAACAGGTGATGCACTTGGTAGAAAAGCCAGAAAACGATCATCTGTCTTTAGGTGAAGCTAGCGCCCTATGCAATCAGGAAATTGTTTCTAGATGCCAGCAGCTGATTTGCTTTGCTTTTCATGACAGCCGCACGCTGCTGCAAACTTGTAAAGATGCAGAAGAACAACGAAAATTAGTGACGCTGTTTTACTTTGATTAGTATGTTGGGCAAGTTTGCCGTTCTTTGTGCGAGCCAAATTTCGGATTTGACAAGTAAGTTGGCAATCTTTCTGATTGATTTGGCAGGCATGAGAACGAATGAAATAAAGGCTAATGATGCGATCGCAAATACCGATGTCTGACATTTTTCTTTACTGTATAGCTATAGCAGCTTTTCTGATTTACGTGCCTTTTTTGCTGGTGGCTTATGCTCGCGTGCAGTTGGGCAAAGAAGCCCTGGCAACTCCCAGAGCGATCGTAGATAAACTGCCTCCCTACGCTCAAAGAGCCACCTGGGCTCATCAAAATGCTTTTGAAGCGTTTATGCTGTTTGCAGCCGCAGCGCTGATGGCTTACGTAACTGGTGTCAATTCGTCTGTAGGGGTAGGTGCTGCGATCGCATTTCTCGTGGCGAGGTTGCTGCACTCGGTTTTTTATATTTTGAACATTCCCCTAGCGCGAGGACTTATGTTCGCCCTTGGCTCCCTTTGCATCGCCACTTTATTCGTCCAAAGCCTGCTGCAAGCTAGTATAAATTAGTTAGCGAGTAATGGGTAATCAAATTTGAGATTTTAGATTTGAGATTTGAGATTGTAGATCGATCTTTACTCAGCGACTAAAATTTTAAAGTACTCGATTACCTTTTCACCTTTTCAGAGTTTTACCGATTTCCTATGGCTTCTACATATTCATTTGACATTGTGAGCGACTTTGACTATCAAGAATTGGTCAATGCTGTAGACCAAACCGATCGGGAAATTCAAAGCCGCTACGACCTCAAAGACACAAAAACAACTGTGGAATTGGGTAAAGAATCGATTACGATTAGCACCGACAGCGAGTTTACTTTAAACTCGATTCACACAATTCTGCAACAAAAAGCTGCCAAACGCAATCTCTCTCTCAAAATATTTGATTACGGCAAAGTTGAATCAGCTAGCGGCAATCGCGTTCGGCAAGAAATCAAACTCAAAAAAGGGATTGGTCAGGAAATTGCCAAACAAATTACCAAGTTGATTCGCGATGAATTTAAAAAAGTTCAAGGAGCGATTCAAGGAGATGCCGTGAGGGTTTCTGCTAAATCGAAAGATGAATTGCAAACGGTTATTCAGCGCTTAAAGCAAGAAGACTTTCCGGTTGCCTTGCAATTTACAAATTATCGTTAGCTAAGTAAGCTAAGTAAGCTAAGTAGGGTGGGTATTGCCCACTCTTAAATAGCGATGAACAGGACGCCAAATTTTGACCGCCTAAGAGAGCATCAAGCCAACGAACGGACATTTTTGGCTTGGTTGCGAACCTCGATCGCACTGATTGGATTTGGATTTGCAATTGCTCGCTTTGGCTTATTTCTGCGCCAGTTAGAATCTGCTGTCACAGGACATAATATCGACAGCCATTCTGCTATTAACTCTCAAAACCTCGGCTTAGGTTTAGCAATTCTCGGCATTGTTTTGATAGCCTTTTCTTTATGGCGCTACAATCAAATTTTTCGGCAAATTGAGAACAGCGATTATCAGCCTAGTCGTTTAATGGTTTGGTTAACAGCAGGGATTGTCATGATATTGGGCGTACTGACTATTCCTTTCGTCCTCTGGCGACAGCCATCTGTTCCCAAGCAGCCATCTTCGAGTAAGAGTGCAGCCGCTCGCCAAAATAGCTTGCTCTCTGATGATTTGGCACAAAAAATAGAGCGCAAAAATATCTGAAAATTGAATAAGAATCGAGGGGACGAACAAGCTGATTTTTTGGATGGGATGGTTATTTACACTAGGGACTGGGGAGAGGACAATTTCAGATTTTAAATTTTAGATTTGAGATTAAATTTAATCTCAAATCTGCATTAAAAATTTGCAGTTTATGCCCTATGCTCAGTCCCCAACACAAAACTCAATTGCGAGAATTTGAAATCACAGACTCGACATTACTTCCCTTGCGGCTTGTAGGGTGCGATCGATATCTTCTTCTGTATGAGCGACAGAAGTAAAACCAGCTTCAAACTGGGACGGTGCGAGGTAAATACCGCGCTCTAACATACCGCGATGGAAGCGGCTGAACTTCGCCAAGTCTGACTTTTTAGCATCCTCGTAATTGTGGACGGGGCCAGAGGTAAAGAACAAACCGAACATACCGCTGATGTTACCGCCACAAACTGCATGACCTTTTTCTTTGGCAATTTGCAACAATCCATCGGCTAGCTTTTTGGTAATGCGATCGAGATATTCGTATGTCCCCGATTTTTGCAGCAATTCCAGTGTCTTGATCCCCGCAGTCATCGCCAGAGGATTGCCGGAAAGCGTCCCCGCCTGATACATCGGCCCGGATGGTGCCACCATTGACATAATATCTCTACGTCCGCCATAAGCGCCTACGGGCAAACCACCGCCGATAATTTTGCCCAGAGTTGTCAAATCGGGAGTGATGCCGAATTTTTCTTGGGCACCGCCGTAGGCAATCCGAAAACCGGTCATCACTTCATCAAATACGAGCAAAGCGCCGTTTTCTTTGGTAAGTACGCGCAAACCTTCCAGAAAACCGCCATCCGGAGGAATAAATCCCGCATTGCCTACCACAGGTTCCAAAATGACACCGGCAATCTGGTCTGGGTTTTCGTCAAACAAAGCTTTCACAGCTTCTAAATCGTTGAAGGGAGCCGTGAGAGTGTTCTGTGTGGCCGATTTGGGTACGCCGGGAGAGTCGGGTAAGCCAAGGGTGGCGACACCAGAGCCGGCTTTGACCAAAAACATATCGGCGTGGCCGTGGTAGCAACCTTCAAACTTGATAATTTTATCCCGTCCGGTGAAGGCTCGCATCAGGCGCAAAACTGCCATACAAGCTTCGGTGCCGGAATTGACAAAGCGCACCATTTCAATGCTGGGAACGGCGTCGATAACCATTTCGGCAAGGACGTTTTCCAGGTAGGAGGGTGCGCCGAAGCTGGTACCTTTCTCTAAAGCTTTGTGCAGTGCCTCGATGACATCGGGATGAGCGTGACCGCAGATGGCCGGCCCCCAAGTACCAACATAGTCGATGTACTGGTTGTCATCGACATCCCAAATATAAGCGCCTTTGACGCGATCGAAAACGATCGGTTGTCCCCCCACAGACTTGAAGGCTCGCACGGGTGAACTGACGCCCCCTGGCATTAGTTTCTGGGCTGCTGCAAAAATTTCTTCTGAGTTGGTGGTTTTAAATGAGGTAGTGACCAAAGTTATCTGCTCCTTACTTGAGTCTTATCTTGGTGAAATGCTTAAAGGTCTATCTTGAGATAGTGGAAACCATTGTTCAAGCTTAGTAAGCTCATAAATTATCCTATATAGCACCCATAACCGCGATGTTATACAAAACGAATCAAGATTTGCCTGCCGACGTGCGCTCTCGTCTTTCAGAGCCCGCTCAAGAATTATACCGAGCTGCGTATAATTGTGCGCTTCACTGGTACGGCACAGAATCTAAGGCGCATGAGATTGCTTGGTGTGCGGTGAGAACTCAGGCGGCTAGTTTTAACTCTATGGCTGTAAGTTAAGTGATTTAAAGCTCTCTAGGACAAAGCATGATATCGTGATCGAGTGAGCTAAAGCTTTAACTGATTTTATGCCTGCGGCTGAGCCTACCCCTATTAGTCAATCTATTCCGATCGATAATATCCGCTATGATGAGCGCGGATTGGTTCCGGCTATTGTCCAGGATTATCTGGATGGTACGGTGTTAATGATGGCTTGGATGAATCGGGAGTCGCTGCAAAAAACTCTCGCCACTGGAAGAACTTGGTTTTGGAGTCGATCGCGTGCCGAATTGTGGCCAAAGGGCGAAACGTCAGGTCACGTTCAAAATGTCAAAAGTCTCCGCTACGACTGCGATAGCGATGCCTTACTCATTGGTGTGGAACAAATTGGAGATATTGCCTGCCACACGGGTGAGCGCAGTTGTTTTCATCGCGTGGATGGACAAAAGCAAGCGCCACCCGCTGATACTTTGTCTCAAGTGTTTGAAGTCATTTGTTCGCGCCGGGACAATCCTACAGAAAGTTCTTATACGTGCAAGTTGCTAGCTGGCGGCGATAACAAGATTTTAAAGAAGATTGGCGAAGAAGCTGCTGAAGTGGTGATGGCTTGTAAGGATGATGATAAAGAAGCGATCGCAGGTGAAGTTGCCGACCTATTTTACCACACTCTTGTAGCTTTGGCTCATCATCAAGTTGATATCAAAGCTGTTTATCGGCAATTGCAAGAACGCCGACGATAGGGAAGTCAAAAGTCAAAAGTCAAAAGTCAAAAGTCAAAAGTTAGAGGAAGTGGGGGATCTCTTGAGGAGGGAGCCGAAGAATTAATATTTTCCCTTTTCCCTCTGCCCTCTCCCTCTTTCCCTAACCCTGACGCCCTAGCCTCTAAATCAAAGCATCTACATCGGTTGGCTGTTCCGAACCCATCACGACATCTTGATAAAGCGGCACAGTGAAAGTCACCGTCGATCCGAGTCCCTCACCCATACTGTAGAAATTCACCACACCTTTCATAGCTTCTATGAGTTTTTGAGAAATTGTTAATCCCAAACCCGTACCGCCGTATTTGCGGGTGCGCGAACCGTCTACTTGACTGAAGGATTGGAACAGTCTATCTTGCTTTTCCAATGATACGCCGATGCCCGTATCTATGACGCGGACTTTGACCATTCCAGGCAGTTCCTGGTTCTGAACAACCACCTTCTTTCTGACAACTTCCGCTGTAATTAAAACCCCACCCTCGTGAGTAAATTTAATTGCATTGCCAACCAAATTTAACATTACCTGCAAAAGACGTTGGTAATTGCCATAAACGGTAATTTTATCTCTTGTGGGCGGTC
>NZ_JACJUP010000430.1:0-5053 GCF_014748295.1 Planktothrix sp. FACHB-1355
TAGGGAATAATCATAATTCCCATTACTAAACCCGCACTCAACATATTGAAACCTGAGAGGTCTGGCAGTAATTTCTGCAACAGGGGAGTGACGAAAACCAGTGCGAAATAGCCATAAACTACTGTGGGAACACCCGCCAGCAATTCTAAACAAGGTTTGATTAATTCGCGCCACCGATTATCGGCAAATTCGCTCAGGTAAATTGCCGAAATAGTACCTAGCGGAACTGCTACTAGCAAAGCTACAACTGTAGTTACCAAAGTGCCTGAAACTAAAGGTAATATTCCGTAGTGGGCATCGCTAAACAATGGCGTCCATTGCGTATCGGTGAGGAATTTTACTAGGGGAACCGTCTCGAAGAAAACCAAAGATTCGGAAACTAAAATGTAAAGTATCTCAAATGTAATTCCTACGCAAGAAAAGGCAGCCAAAAACAACAAAATCTCGATCGCCTTTTCTCGCAAATTGCGTATTCGCTTTGGCGATAATTGCCCTTGTCTGGATAGATGCAGTGATTTGTCTGTCATAAGATTTAGGATTATGCTTGGGACTAGAAACCGGGTTTTTGAATCGAGCGTTCACGGTGAAATTACCATTTTTCGTAGAAACCCGGTTTCTTGGTGCGAAAGAACCACAATTTTTTATTGTCTTGCTTCCCGCTGTAGCAACTGCTGAATTGTCAAACCAACTGGTGCATCGCCAGCAAATACTGTACCCAACTTGCGATTTTGGAAATGCTGGCTGGCAATTGTATATGCTTGGGCTGGTAAGGGAACATACTTCACTGCGGGTACTAAACGAGGCGCATTGCTCATGTAAAAGCTGACAAAATCTCTGACTTCGCCGCGCTGAGCAGCCTTGGCATTTACATAGATAAATATAGGCCGAGAAAGAGGTTTGTAAGAACCGTTTTCTACAGTCTGACGAGAAGGTAAAACGCCGTTAACTGCTACGGCTTTGAGTCGGCTTCTATTCGCTTCGTAATAAGCGTAACCAAAGTAACCCAAGGCACTGCGATCGCGACTTACTCCCTGTACTAATACGTTATCATCTTCGCTGGCAGTGTAATCGCCGCGACTCGATTTGGATTTACCGACAACCGCTTCTGTGAAATAGTCAAATGTACCGGAATCAGCACCAGGCCCAAACAGTTTTAACGGAGCATTTGGCCATCCCTGACGTACCTGATTCCATTTTGTCACAGAGCCCTGCGATGCAGGTTCCCACATTTTCTTCAGTTCGGCAACACTAATATTAGTTGCCCAGTTGTTTTGTGGATTGACAACTACTGTGAGTGCGTCATATGCGACGGGCAATTCTATGAACTGAACGCCAGCTGCTCTACAAGCTTGCAACTCTTCAGCGAGGATTGGTCGCGATGCGTTGGAAACGTCTGTTTCGCCACGACAAAACTTTTTAAATCCACCTCCTGTTCCGGAAATGCCCACAGTTACTCTCACTGCATTTCCCTTGGAGCGCTGAAATTCTTCTGCTACTGCTGCCGTAACGGGGTAAACGGTACTTGACCCGTCTATCTTGATTAAAGCCGGACTTTGGGATTTCACAGAAGATACAGATACGCCAATGGTGGTAGCTGCAACTGCCATAGCGGCGATCGTGGTGAAGCGGTTAAGCTTGAATTTCCGCTTGTGTACCACCATATTATTTTCTCCCTGACGCTTAGCGTCGTTTAATTCTGACCTTAGTAGGATACCTGTCCTTGGTTAAGGGGTTATAATGAAAGGTTATGAATAGATTAAAACTTTTTTATTGAAAGTTATGGCTAGGTTAATTATTGGTTAATTGTTCTCTTATTTGGTAAAGCAGTTTAATCAATAGCCGCTCAACCAGTAACGGATGTAAGTAACGATCGCCTATAAAATTCGTCAATCTCTAGAATTAGAAGAAATATTAACGGCAACGGTAGCAGAGATTAGATCGTTCTTAGGAACGGAACGAGTCATGATTTATCGTTTTCACGCCAATGGCAGCGGTAAGGTAATTGCAGAGTCGGTCGATCGAAATCGCCTCAGTTCGCTTTTGGGTCTGAATTTTCCAGCGGTATGTCGTCCGCTGGAAGCTCGCGATCGTCAATGTAGCTACCGCTCAACAAATTGGCGAGAGTCAATTTTGAGAACCTGTTGCCGATCCCAGGAAGAAGCTGACCGCAGCAATTACGAACAACTTAAACCTAAAGCTTTTCGCAATAGCGTTTGGTCTTCCAACTTTGCAGATAAACGGCCTTTTTCTAAATCCCGAATCCAACTTTGGCTTTTACCTGTCATTTGCGCTAAAGCCCTCTGGCTAATTCCCTGATTTTTCCTGGCCATAGTAATCTGTTCCGGTAAAAGGATAGACTGCTCTTTTAACTTTGTCTTTTTGTGGCGAGAGCCTTGTTTTTTATTGTTGGTATCAGTCCTTACTTGTTCCCAATCGGGTGGAAGTTCAAACCATAAAATACGGGCATTCATTAACAAATTCCATTTACCGCGAGGGCTAGCATCTGTAATGCGTGTGCCATTGCTACCATCCTTAATCCAAAAATCTAACGCTGCTTCGGCATCATCTGGAATTTCGGCTAACTTCGCCCAAAGCGGTTGAATTTCAGGTGGATAAGTCACTGGATCGAATACAGGCTTTAGGTTATAACGATTTAAACATTCTAAATCGCTTTCAAATGTTCGTAAAAGTCGCTTTCTTTCTTCTCTATTTTGAGAGGCATAACCTACTCTTTTTTCACCGTAAGCAACACGCATTAAGGTTGGTACGGTAATGCGTTGTTCTTTTCCCATTTTGGTTTTAAATAGCAGCCAAAGCATCATGCGAGCAGCACCTTCATGTTGCTGCCAAATACTCATCACAGCGCTTAAGAGGGATTGAGCCAAAACCCCATACTGATAAAAATGCGTTCGCTGCTTACAGCCTTGTTTGTTCAAAAAATATTGCGCCCAAATACCTGCTCTAACTTTGAAAGTTAAACCAACTAGGGATTTACAACCAATTTCGTCTTCTTGGAAATGATGTTGAATTTCTAGCAGGTGCCATAAGCGGCTTTCTGCCACTGAAAATTCGTTAACTTTACCTTGTTTAGGCCAAGAAAAGGAAGCGGTTATTGTGCAAGGCTGTTCGGCAATTTTTTTGATGATAGATAGTTTTGTCGATTTACTGAGGTCCTTACGTTTATCCAGTTCTAAGTACTCCTCAATTTGACGATCGCTAATGAGAAACTCTTGCTCCCAAGGCTTTTCCAACGCCGTAGCGTGTGCAGCGTAAATCAGGTGCATACAGGCAGATCTGATATCCAAGGATTCAATTGCTGCAATAGCTTCTTCACGGGCCAGAGGATCGGATTCACCAGCTAAGCTATTAGTGATGTGTAGGACAATTCTTCCCTGCCCTCCGTTGACTTGTCTCTCGTAATAGGGTTGCCCCACATCATTCACTTTCCAATCTAACGATTGTCGTTGTGCTAATAGGTTGCAAAGTTCCCACATCACCATTGAAGATGCAAACGGATTATTCTTCACATTGGCGAATAAGTCAGGACTGGTTGCAGGTCTGATATCTACTTTATATCTACCTTTTTTTGGCTCTGAAGGTACAGGACAAGCGGTCGGACAAAAAGCTAGACACTGCGGTTCCGAATAGTAGCCTTCGCAATTGTTACAAAGACTACCGTCTATCCAATAATTTTGTTCGTCTGTTTTAATTGCGCCTGTGGGACAATGGGTGCGGCAACTATCACAAGCAAGACAATTTCCTGGGATTTTATAAGTCATAAACTAACCTGGAATATTTGATAGTTGGGATACTAGGTCAAACTTCTAACTTATTTATTTGCTTACTTTAACGGTAAGCATTGCATGGGAAAACCCATAGCGAATCATCGCTTAATTGCCAGCGATTAGACTAAGAACTCAAAATTGGTCTGAGTTGACCAACTAATCTTAGACAAGGTTGTGGTTTTAATTTTTATAAAATAAGGATATTTTTTAGGTACTTCTGTTCATAGTAAACATTTTTACCTATTTTAGATTGTTTTTTTATTGTTACGGTAGGTATATACTTATACTAACTTTGAAGTAACTCAACTGCCAATTTATTACTCAGAATAAAGAAAAAGAAACCGGGTTTATTTCGTTGCTATAGCCTCAAAAAACCCGGTTTCTGGGATTATTGAATTGGTTGTTTAGTATCTAGGCCAATCTGGAACCTCAGCATCTTCTCCCCCAATGCCGATCGCTGTATTAAAAATCTCGGCATCGGTGATATTAAGATTATTCATTGATGCCTGAAACACATTAGCGTCATAGATTGTAGCGCGAGTTAAATTTACGTTGTCGAGATTCGCTTGCTTAAGATCGGCGTTGGTGAGAAAAGCTTGAGTTAAGTCAGCGCCTGCCAAGTTAGCATTGGTTAAATCGGCACCTTCTAAGTTGGCGCGAGTGAGGTTGGCACCTTGCAGGTTAGCTTCTCTCAAATCGGCACCAATTAAGTGTGCGCTCCTGAGATCGGCTCCTGATAGATCGCACCGATAACATTGACCAGTTGACAATAGCTGTTGTAGGTGAAGCGGATTTCCAGCTAGAACTGGGCTATTCAAAAATAGGGGAGCAAATAAGCTTAAGGTTGCGACATGAAAAAGTTTCATAATCTTCCCCTTCCATCGAAGGTGGTAGTTTTCCTCACTCTTCTATTATCTCACTAAATTTGGGTCGGATGTTGACCGAAAGCACAAGTTGGCTGTGATGCTCGAAAGTTGGAGAACAACTCTGAGGCTAGGTGGAAAATTTTGGTTGACAGCTTGCCTATGTTGTTGTATAATATTAGGTAGTTTTACATCAAAATTTAAAATTTAACGCTTAATAGAAGCTTCCAAACTATTTTTGTTCATTGCCTTCTCCTGCACTGAATCGCAATTTTTCAGTAGCGACAATCCGAATAAAATTCGCAAACCCAAGATTTCAAACCAAGGCAAACCCCATCCCAACTTCATCTTGAGGAGAAAATACTTCTCAAATGCTGCTTTCACCCAGTTTACCCAGCGTCCTTG
>NZ_JACJUP010000431.1:0-5081 GCF_014748295.1 Planktothrix sp. FACHB-1355
CTCTTTGGGTATCACATTCTACGAGCTGCTGACCGGACAGTTACTTTTACTACCACCGACCCAATGGAGTTAGTATACTGTCACATTGCCAAGCTTCCCCCTTCGGTACACAGTATTAACCCGGAAATTCCCCAAGTTATTTCTGATATCATTGAAAAACTGATGGCGAAGATGGCGGAAGACCGGTATCAGAGTGCCTTGGGGTTGAAGCACGACCTAGAAACCTGCCAGCGAGACTGGGAAAATTCTGGGAAGATTGCCAATTTTGCGTTAGGTGCGCGGGATATTTCCGATCGCTTTCTCATCCCCGAAAAACTCTACGGCAGAGAAAAAGAAGTCGCTACCCTACTGGCGGCGTTCGATCGCGTAGCGTATCCGCAGGAAAATCGAGTCAGCAAAGAAGAATTTAACCCCCAATCCCAAATCCCAAATCCCAAATCCCAAATCGAAATAATCTTAGTGACAGGTTATTCAGGAATTGGGAAAACCGCCGTCGTCAACGAAGTCCACAAACCCATTGTGCGGCAACGCGGCTGTTTTATTAGAGGAAAATTCGACCAATTCCAGCGCAACATTCCTTTTTATGCGATCGCGCAAGCTTTGCGCGACTTGATAAGTCAATTGCACAGCGAAACCCCTCAACAAATAGAACAGTGGAAAGTAAAAATTCTCGATGCAGTCGGAGAAAACGGACAGGTAATTATTGATGTTGTTCCCGAATTAGAACGACTGATAGGTGTACAGCCACCAGTGCCGGAATTAGAACCAAGTGCTGCTCTAAATCGGTTTAACTTGGTGTTTTTAAAGTTTATGCGCGTATTTAGCAGTCCTTCTCATCCTCTGGTAATATTTTTGGATGATTTGCAGTGGGCAGACTCTGCTTCTTTAAAGTTAATCGAATTGTTGATGAGCGAAACCGATATGCGCTATTTGTTGCTGATCGGTGCTTATCGAGATAACGAAGTTTTGAACGGGCATCCTTTGATGCTGACCTTAGAGGAACTTCGCAAAAAAGAGGTAACCGTTAATACAATTACCCTCGCACCTTTAAATTCAAACAACTTAAATCGTCTGATTGCCGACACGCTCATCTGTCCGCCAGAAATTGCCCTGCCGCTTACCCAACAGGTTTATACAAAAACTAAGGGAAATCCCTTTTTTAGCAATCAATTTCTCAAAGCTTTATATGAAGATGGATTGATTAATTTTAATTTTGAAGCGAGGTATTGGCAATGCGATCTCGCTCAAGTTAAGGCGCAGTGTTTGACAGATGATGTGGTGGAGTTTATGGCGCTTCAGTTACAGAAGTTGCCGGCAAATACTCAGGAAGTGCTGAAACTGGCTGCCTGTATTGGCAACTCTTTTGATTTAAACACTCTTGCTATTGTATACGAGAAGTCGCCCGCAGAAACGGCAGCCGATCTGTGGAAAGCGCTGCAAGAAGGATTGGTTATACCCAAAAGCGAAATTTACAAATTTTTTCATTCAAGCGATCGCAATTTATTGTCAACAGCCAATGAGTCAGAATCTGAGCAATTACAGATTGCCAATTATGAATTAGCTACTTACAAATTTTTGCACGATCGCGTCCAGCAAGCAGCTTATTTTCTAATTCCAGAAGAGCGAAAAAAAGCTACGCATTTAAAAATCGGGCAACTGCTGCTTAGCAATACACCTGTAGAGCGACAAGAAGAGAATATTTTAGATATTGTCAATCAGTTAAATTATGGAGCCGCGTTAATTAGCGCTCCAGCCGAACGCAGTCAATTAGCGCAACTGAATCTGATTGCCGGACGCAAAGTAAAAGCTTCAACCGCTTACACTGCTGCACTCAGATACTTAACCACCGGCATGAAATTGCTGCCAAAAGATAGCTGGCAAAATCATTACGATCTGACATTAGCTTTGCACGAAGAAGCCGCAGAGGCTGCATACTTGTGCGGCAACTTCGAGCTGATGAATTTGCTATTTGAAGATGTGCTGCAACAAGCTAAAACTTTGCTGGATAAAGTCAAAGTTTATGAAGTTAAACTTCAGGCTTATGCAGCGCAAAAGAAGTTTGTGGAAGCCATAGAAACTGCACTGCCAATTTTAGAGCAGTTAGGTGTAAGTTTTCCTAAATCCCCCAGCCAGTTGGATATTCAATACGCATTAGAATCAACAGCTGCCAATTGGAATAGCAAGCAGATCGAGGATTTAATCAATCTGCCGGACATGACCGAAGCAGATAAAAAAGCCGCGCTACGTTTTTTGGCAAGTATAACAGCAGCTGCTTATATAGCTATTCCTCAATTGTTACCACTGATTGTCTGCGAAGAAATAAATTTATCCATCAAATATGGAAATGCTCCGCTATCAGCATACAGTTATGCTATCTATGGCACAATTCTGTGTGGCGTAGTCGGAAATTTAGAAGCGGGTTATCAATTCGGTCAATTAGCTTTAAAGACGCTGGCGCGGTTCCATGCTAAAGAAATTACAGCTAAAGTATCGATCAATGTAGGTGGAGACATCAAACATTGGCAAGAACATGGACGAGAAACGCTAAAATTTTTGCGATCGGGATATCAAATTGGGTTAGAAACGGGAGATTTAGAATTTGCAGCCTATTGTGGAGTGTATGAATGTTTCAATTCCTACTTAATCGGTGCAGAATTGTCCCAACACGAACAAGAAGTAGCAATCTACAGCCGTGCTTTCAGTCAATTCAAGCAAGAAACGGTATGTATTTGGAGTGCGATTCATCGACAAACTGTATTAAATTTAATGGAGCGATCGGATCGTCCGTCCTGTTTGGTAGGACAAGCTTACAATGAAACGGAATCGTTACCGCAACACGAAAAAGTTAACGATCGCCTTGCGCTGCATATATTATATTTTAATAAACTTACTCTCAGTTATATATTCGGAGAATTTCAACAAGCTTTAGCCAATGCAGAACAAGCGGAAAAGTATTTAGACGGTGTGACGGGAATGCTGGTAATTCCAACATTTTATTTGTACGATTCTTTGGCGCGGATGGCACTTTATAATGATGCTCCGGAATCCGAACAAAAAAATATTTTGTTAAAAGCGA
Organism: Planktothrix sp. FACHB-1355; assembly: GCF_014748295.1. Classification (NCBI taxonomy): domain Bacteria; kingdom Bacillati; phylum Cyanobacteriota; class Cyanophyceae; order Oscillatoriales; family Microcoleaceae; genus Planktothrix; species Planktothrix sp. FACHB-1355. Next base: position 3,077 of record NZ_JACJUP010000431.1, read on the forward strand.
TCGCCAATCAAGAAAAAATGGAAAACTGGGCAAATTTTGCTCCCATGAATCATTTGCATAAACTTTATTTAGTCCAAGCCGAACTAAATAGAATTTTGGACAAAAAAATAGAAGCGATGAAAATGTACGATTGCGCCATTGCCGGAGCTAAAGAAAACGGGTATATTCAAGAAGAAGCTCTCGCTGACGAACTGGCAGCAAAGTTTTACCTGGAATGGGGAAAAGCTAAAATTGCCCAAACTTATATGATTGATGCCTACTATGCCTACAGTCGTTGGGGAGCTAAAGCTAAAGTAGAGGATTTGGAAAAACGCTATCCCGAATTACTCACTCCTATTCTGCAACAAGAAAAAATTACTTTCAACCTCCGCGACGCACTCGCGACGCATCCCATAAACAAAACAATCAGTTCTACTAGCAAAACAATTTCAGACGTGTTGGACATCTATTCGGTAATCAAAGCATCTCAAGCGCTATCAGAGGAAATTAATCTCGATAAGTTGCTCTCTAAATTAATGCAAGTATTGATGGAAAATGCTGGTGCCCAAAAAGCTTGTCTCATCTTGACCAAATCAGGGAATTTGGACAGGGAAGCACTTGCCATTTGTAGCAGTGCGAATGGAGGAAGCCAAAGCGAATCCATCATCCAATCGATTCCGATTTATTCCTCCACTGATACTCCCATGAGTATCGTTAATTACGTGCAAAATACTAAAGAAACGCTAGTCATTGATGACGGTGCGAGTGCCGATCGTTTTACTGGCGATCCTTACATAATCGAACATCAACCCAAAAGTATATTGTGTACTCCGCTGCTCAATCAAGGCCACACGATCGCTATACTTTACCTGGAAAATAATCTCACCAAAGCAGCCTTCACGAGCGACAGATTAGAAGTGCTAAAAGTTCTTTGTTCTCAAGCTGCCATTTCCCTAGAAAATGCCAGACTTTATCAGGAATCTCAAAATTATGCCAAACAGTTAGAAGATTCCCTAGAAAAACTGCAAGAAGCCCAAATCCAGATCGTGCAGGGCGAAAAAATGGCAACTCTCGGTCAATTAATGGCAGGGATCGCTCATGAAATCAACAATCCCCTTGGCTTTATTGCCGGCAATATCGACCACGCACTCGAATATACTGAAGACGTGATCGATCACCTATCACTTTATCAGCAACACTACCCCGAACCCGCACCAGAAATTGAGGACGATGCCGAAGACATCGATTTAGAATTTGTACTAGAAGACTTGCCGAAAATGCTTTCTTCCATGAAACAGGGAACCGATCGCATTCGCAATATCAGTAATTCAATGCGGACGTTTTCGCGGTTGGATAACAGTAATAAAATCCGATTTAACATCCACGAAGGCATTGACAGCACACTCGTGATTTTACACCATCGCCTCAAAGCAAAAGACACTCGCCCTGCCGTTGAAGTTGTCAAAAATTATGGTGAATTACCGGAAATTAACTGCTATCCCGGACAACTGAATCAGGTGTTTATGAATATCCTGGGAAATGCGATTGATGCTTTAGACCAAGCAAATAATGGTAAGGCTTATAAAGAAATAGAAAAAAACCCCAACCGGATTACTATTACCACAGAAATCGATCGAGATAACAGTCAAGTCGCGATTCGGATTGCCGATAATGGCGTCGGCATACCACCGGAAGTGAAAGAGCGCGTTTTTGAGCATTTATTTACCACAAAACCAGTCGGTAAAGGTACTGGTTTGGGGTTATCAATTTCGCGTCAAATTGTGGAAAAAGAACACTCCGGCAAGCTAAGTTGTACTTCTTCAATTGGACAGGGTACGGAGTTTGCGATCGTCATCCCGATCGAGTGATATAGGATATAGCTAGGGGAGCGGGGGAGTCAAAAGTCAAAAGTCAAAAGTCAAAAGTCAAAAGTCAAAAGTCAAAAGTCAAAAGTCAAAAGTCAAAAGTCAAAAGTCAAAATTCAAAATTCCTCCCTCTCCCTCTCCCTCTTCCCTAGTCCCTAACC
>NZ_JACJUP010000432.1:0-5078 GCF_014748295.1 Planktothrix sp. FACHB-1355
TGGAAAATGTTAACCCTCATGGAGATTAACGGTTTCAAAACCTTCGAGAACTTTACGCTTGATTTATCTCCTTTCGGGGTGATATTAGTGGTATCAGTTTGCTTGCTTCTTCCAAAACTAACAAATGGCAGGGGCCACAGTTAAAGTGGTATCGTTCGGTTATCCCGATTTTAGAAGAGTATTTTCAACAAGCAGGTAATTCAACCGATAATGTTGAACAAAAGAATGGTTCATCACCTGAGACTGAGGCTAGTAATTCTAACCATTCAAACCATAATTCAGCTAGCAACAAAGCTAACGCTAAATCCAAGAAAGCTTGGACAATAGCAGAAAGATTGAAAGAAAAGGGTATTAAGAGTAATCCTGACCAAATTGAGCTAATCCAAAGTTTCGCTGACGATTATTACCAAGCAAAACACGGTACTAACCCACCAAAATTAACCAATCGCAGAATCCCCGTATCTAGTTACCCAGGCGAGGAAGCGATTGAATTAATTGATAAAGCTATCGATACCGTTTTCAATCCTAAGAAAAAATCAGATGCTTAGAAATTGGCAAATTAACTCGAATATTGGTAAGTCCCCATAGAAATTACCGTGGCTTCACCTCGCTTTTGATGCCAATCCTTCAGTTTCAACATACATTTTTGTTAAATCGCTAATAGTATCCAATCGTAGCTCTTCAACCAATTGAGTAAGTGCAATTTTGAGTGGATTTTGCAACTGAGGAATTTGGTCGAGTAGTTCTTTAACTTTTTGGTCATCCCCAAGCGACGCTGCTTGATGAAGTTGAATTAGCAACTCTTGAGGCAGCACAGAAAGCGATTCAGGAGTAAGCTTTTGAACTAACTGATACTGCTCTTGCAAATTGGAAGATTCCGCTTCGTAGACGTAGCGAACACCCAAATAAAATGCCATCTTCTCAAAAATTACCGTTTCTCGGAACGGTTTAGGCACAAAATCATTGCAACCAATATGAAAAGCTTTTTCCCGCTCGACATCAAAGGCGCTAGCCGTCAAAGCAATAATCACCGTCTCTTCACCTTCCGGCTGTTTTCTGATGAATTGAGTAGCTTGATAGCCATCCATTATCGGCATCCGAATATCCATCCAAATCAGGTGCGGTTTGTGTTGCTGCCACAACTTAATAGCTTCCTTGCCATTGGATGCTTGCCAAACTTGGAAGCCTACTTCCTTACAGCACTCACTTAAAAGCAAACGATTTTCCCATTGGTCGTCAACAACCAAGATGCGATACTTTTGTTGTAATGGTGCTAAACCAATAACTTTTGGAGGTGATAGATTATTTTCAACTTCACTAACTTCAGCCAAACCAACTCGAATATAAAACCGGAAAGCGGTGCCTTTACCTAGTCGGCTTTTCACTCGGATATCACCACTCATTAGTTTAATAAATTGACGACTAATGGGCAGTCCCAATCCAGTTCCGGTTTGACTGCGCCTACCAGTTTCAGTTTGCACGAATGGTTTAAATAAAGACCCTAATTCCTCTCGTGCAATACCGGAACCCGTATCGCTAATACAAAAAAGTAAAGCTTTAACTTTTGACGATTGCTCGTCAGGAGATAGACGCAAACGGTCAGTTACTTGAACTTGAAGTGTGACACTGCCGGAAGAAGTAAATTTAATCGCATTTTCTAAAAGATTCATTAAAACTTGGCGCAATTTGCTTTCGTCAGTCCGTATATATTGCGGAACTTTTTTAGAGCGTTGGAAAATTAATTGCAAACCTTTCAAGTTAGCTTTGGGCAACAACATCTGTTCGATGTCATCGAGTAAAGCATAGAAGTCAAAAGCGATTTCATCGAGCGTCATCTGACCCGCTTCAATTTTAGACAGAGACAAAATATTATTGATAAGTTTTAACAGGTGTGAGCCACTTCGATTGATAACATCCAGCCTTGACTGCTGAGAGGGAGTCGTTAGCTCGTGACGAGTCATCTGTTGAGCAAAGCCAAGAATTACATTGAGTGGCGTTCTCAATTCGTGACTCATATTAGCGAGGAAAGTAGTTTTAGCATGATTAGCCGCTTCAGCTGCCTTTTTTGCTTTTTTGAGTTCCTCGTTTTTCTGTTTTAGTTGGCGAATTTTAGATTCGACTTTCCGTTCCAGGATATTAGAGTAATACTCGGATTGAGAACGATATTGTTGCAATTGTTGGCTCATCTGGTTGAAAGCACGAGCCAGATATTCTAGTTCGGCGACATTACTTCCTAACACCTCTTGGTTCAGGTTCCCTTGAGCAATTGCTTGCGTAGCCTCAATTAATCGCCGTAGTTTGAGTTCGATTCTTAGAGAAATAAATAATAGCAGTGCGATAGAGAGAATCAGCGCTAGCAAACAAAGCACGAACGTGATGCGAGTATTGGCGTTCACCTGGTTCATAAAATCAGTTTCAGGGACGACAGCAACAATTAACCAATCTATACTGTGCTTGTTCTCAAAACCCGATTCGGAAAAGGGTTTGACCTGGAGTAAATATTTGTCGCCATTAACATTAAAATTGAGCGTCTCGCTCTTTTCAATCGCATATAAATTATCGAAATGTTTTCTCAAAAATTCGATTGAATATTTAATGATAGTTTGCTGGTGAATTAATTTTTGTGGAACCAGATAATCGGGAATATCTTTCGTAGTAGGAGTAGAGTAAGCAATGATTTTTCCCGAACGATTGAGAATAAAAATTTGACTATTAGGGCTGATTTGTAAGTCTTTCAAAACAGACTGCCCGCTCTCTTGAGCCATCTGGTCGGCATTAGGCAAACTATCGAAGTAGTCTAAGGGTTCCGAGATGCGTTTAGTTGCTTGTTGAAGTAACTGTGCCACCAAGTCGTTCATTGTCTGCTTGCTGGCAATAAATGATATCCACCCAGTTAGCCCAACGGATGCAGTAATCAAAAGAGCAAAGGGAACTGTTAAGAGTAAGCGCAGCGGTAAAGGCGGCGAATTCTTTTTAAGCTTATTTCTCAGATGTCTCATCAGCCTCAAATAATCACTTCGTCTGTCTTTTTTCGTTAATAACTCAGTCCGAATAACTTACGGTTCAGCCTGAAGTTATAAACCTTTGTTAGATATCACTTAAGCCGGATAGATTCCAATAGCTGTTCGATTGTCAATACTCCAATTGTTAGATATCGCACCAATCCAGGAATTTTGTTAAACGGTGCTACGGGGCAAGCAAACATTGTGATGACTGCATTAGCAATCATCCCCCGAATGTTGCCAGTGAAAGATGCTTGTAAAAGTAGCAAAATTCCCAGTCCGACAAAAAACCAGTGCCAAATTAAATAGCTTTGAAAAAAATCGTTGTAGCCTTCATTTAATCTTTCAATAAATTGTTTGAATCGAACGAGCCTGTTAATGATAGTTGATAGCCCCAGAGCGAATGCAGTTTTTATTAGATTGATGAAAACTGTGAAGATTTGCATATCCAAAAATAATGGAACTATCAACTACTAGAAAAGAAAATTAGTCCTCGACAGATAAGCTAACTTCAATCCTTATTCTCTGGATACCTGAACCGGAATGGGAGTTGAGGAAATAGCTGGTTCTTCTCTAGCAATCTTGACGAGTTCAATAATTATTGAGAAATCTACTCCTACCTCTCGGGCAGCATCGATTGGCGATAAGTTTTGATTTCTCAGTTTGTCTAAAAACTGTTGCACTTGATAAACAACAGGGTCATTAGCTGTCGTGTACCTTCTGGCGATCGCAATTGACAATCCTCTTTCTACTTCTGATGTTCTAATGTTCCGACCTGTACTAATATCCGAACTAGGGGGATTTCCAGATTGTTGAACTGTAGCAATCCGAATTCCCAATTGGTCTTGCCGATTATTGGTTGGTACGACGTTAAAAGTGTAAAGTCGCTGTGTACCTCTAGAGTCCACTGTTTTTATGGAAAGGCTGGTGATTTTGGCAGTAGTAGCACCAGGGAATCGCAATGGTAGAATCGATCGCAAAAATACAGTTTTAGCGCGACCGTCTGATAATTCTGTATCAGTACCGAACACGAGACGAGAGGGGTCGGCAATCATTACATAGCTAACCACCTCATCAGTTTGGCTGAAGTCGATCGCACTTGCTCGCCCTGGATACACTTTGACATCGATCGCGCCATTAGCAGCAACATCGCGATTTACTATTCGATAACCATTTGATGATTGGGCTAAGGTGGTTATCGGGCAAGTGCAAGCAGCGATCGCTGCTGTCAGTAAAGACCAACCAAGGATTTGGAGATGGGGGAATTTTTTGCAAGTCTTCATGGCTTTTACCGATTAACGTTGAGAAAACTATTGAGAACGAGCGAAACCTTAGTTCCTTTCGGAAGCATTGCAATATTGGGGCGATTTAAAAGTTCTTCGACCGCTTTATCGGAGCGTTTTTCAAGTCGTCTGGCTAAAGGAGTAAAAAAGCCATCGAGGACGGCAGACCAAAGTTGGGGGTCTCGGCTTTCTACAGTAATGGTGTCAGAAGAAAACCCACCGCTCTTTACACTGCTGCGACTTCTCACTCTGGGTGAGGTTAAAACTTCTCCAACTCGTCCCGCTCCAGATAGCAGGTTTTGTGGTGAATTGCCGATCGCAACTGTCAAAAATTCGGAAGTGCGATCGCTAGAAGTTGGTAAAGAGCTAGACGAGGCAGATTCATCGACGATATGTCCCAGTCTATTTATTGAGCGCTGTGGAGTCACTTGTGCTGTACTGGGTTCTGCTTGTGAGCGGCGAGGATGCGATCGCGATCGCATCCTCGTGTCTGATGGCAGGCGATCGTCAACGGTAATGGGAACCGCTGTATTGTTTGTAAGTACGCTGTTTGAGGCTTGTTCTTTATCAGATGGTTTTGAGGATACCTGAATTTCAGAGATTAACGGTGCTTCAGAAGGAGGAATGTCTGCACCAGTCGGTACGGAAGCGTTTTGGAGTCCAACAGAAGAGTCGCTCTCAACGTTTCCCCTAGTTTGACCCAACTGCGCCAGCTGGTTCCACCGCTCGAAAGGGTCAACTTTTTCGGTAGTAGGCGCTGGAGTTGCTATCGGTTTGGGGGTAGGTTCGGGGG
>NZ_JACJUP010000433.1:0-4992 GCF_014748295.1 Planktothrix sp. FACHB-1355
CAGACGATCGCTTCGGAACGCAGATGATTTGTCGGTGGGCATTGCCCACCCTACATATACTAGCCTGGAGGCTATAGTTAAAATGACAGCGCCAGTTCGAGATATCGAGTTATCAATAGAAAAGTTGCGTCGCCTCACTCAGGTGGATGTTCTATCGAATTGGCAATATGGTACTGTTGATTTGCCTTGGTCGAGTGTGCGATCGTCTGATGAATGGCAGAACTGGCCGTTTGTGAAACTGAATGAGAAAAGACAGATTGTTTGGGAAGGCGGACGCCAAGTTTTATGGCTGGTACAAAAGTTGGTGATTCCCGATAATTTGCAAGGTTATCCTTTGGAGGGATTGACTTTGCGACTGGCGTTAACTTGGTGGGCGGAAGATGTCGGGATTTTTGTTAACGATCGCTTAGTTCAGTCGGGAGATTTATTCGATTATTTCACGCGGGTGGTGTTGAGTGCATCTGCGATTCCAGGTGAGGAAATTTCGATCGCTTTGCGTTTGGTTAGTCCAAGTCACGATCGCGGTGCGTTGATGCGATCGCTTTGCGTTTACGAATCTGCCGATCGCGATCGGATCGAACCTGGTTTTGTCGCCGATGAGTTAGCGGTACATCTATATTATATAGAGAGTTTTGCACCGGAAAAATTAGATGTTCTCGAAACGGCTGTGGCGGAGATTGATTGGTCGATTTTGCCAGATCGAAAAAAGTTCGATCGCTGTCTTTCCACATTACGTCAAACTCTGCAATCCCAAATCCAAAATCCCAAATCCAAAATCTCTTTGTTGGGTCACGCGCATTTAGATATGGCGTGGTTATGGCCGGTGAGCGAAACTTGGATCGCAGCTCAACGCACGTTTGCATCAGTTCTAGAATTACAGCAAGATTTTCCGGAATTAATTTTCTGTCATTCTACGCCAGCTTTGTACGAATGGATCGAAAAACATCGCCCGGATTTATTTGCGGATATCCAAAAACAAGTTATCGCCGGACGTTGGGAAGTGGTCGGTGGAATGTGGGTGGAACCGGATTTGAATTTAATCGATGGTGAGTCGATCGTTCGTCAAATTCTCTACGGTCAGCGCTACGTTCGGGAAAAGTTCGATCGCTTCAGTGTCGTTGCCTGGGTACCTGATAGTTTTGGCTTTTGCGCGACTTTACCGCAATTTCTCAAACAAGGCGGAATTGAATATTTTGTGACGCAGAAGTTGGCGTGGAACGATACGACTAAATTTCCTTACGGTGTTTTCTGGTGGCAGTCGCCTGATGGCACGCAGATATTCAGTTTGATGTCTGCTTTAATTGGGGAAACGATCGATCCTATTAAAATGATGAAGTATGCGATCGATTGGCAAATCAAAACTGGTTTGCACGATGCTCTTTGGCTGCCTGGTGTCGGCGACCACGGCGGCGGGCCTACCCGCGATATGTTGGAAACTGCTAGGCGTTGGCAAAATTCTCCTTTCTTCCCGAATTTGGAATTTACAACTGCTGAGAATTATTTGTCTGCGATCGTCAACAACGAACAACTGAAAACTGACATTCCCGTTTGGTATGACGAATTATATCTAGAATTCCATCGCGGTTGCTACACGACTCACGCCCATCAAAAGCGTTCCCATCGTCGCTGCGAAGCTTTGCTCTACCAAGCGGAATTGTTTTCCTCTCTGGCTGCGATTGCTGTTGGGTTAGCTTACCCGAAAACGGAATTGGAAGATGCCTGGAAAAAAGTTCTGTTTAACCAATTTCACGATATTCTGCCCGGAACTTCGATCCCGGCAGTTTTCGCGGATGCGAATCGCGCTTGGGGGGAAGTGGAACAAGTCGGCGCGGAAATATGGCAAAATGCGATGAGTGCGATCGCTTCTCAAATCGCTCTCCCTTCTCCACCTTTTCCAGACGCTTTGCCACTGGTCGTTTTCAATTCCCTCAACTGGGAGCGATCGGCAGTCGTCTCCGTCCCTTTACACACCTCCTCAACGCTTTGGCAAGTTTTCGACTCGGAAAAACAACCCCTCTCGTCCCAGCTATCCCATGAAAAGACGCTGCTGTTTGTGGCAAATAATGTTCCGTCTATCGGGTATCGCGTCTTTTGGCTATGCCCTCAAAAGGCTGAAACACTTGCAAATTCGTTGCCGAAGGGGGAAATTTCGTTTATAGCCGATAGTATGGGCAATCCTAACACATCTATCTTACAACAAAATCGCCAACTTGTCCAAAAAGATAGTTTAGTCGGAAAAGATTGGATTTTAGAGAATGAATTACTGCGGGTAATTGTGGGGGGAGAAAGTGGTAACTTGATCGGCGTTTTCGATAAAATTAATTATAAAGAAATCCTCCAAGAAGCGGGAGGAAATCAACTGCAAGCGTTTCAAGATAGCGGACAATATTGGGATGCTTGGAATATCGACCCGAAATATCAAGAACATCCATTACCAGCAACTGTGCTGAAATCAATTGAGTGGATCGAAAGAGGAGAAGTGCGACAGCGATTGCGAGTAGTGAGCGAATGGGGTAAATCGGAAATTTGTCAAGATTACGTATTAGATGTAGGAGATGCCGTTCTCCAAATCGTCACCACCGCCAACTGGCAAGAAAATCACGTTTTGTTAAAAGCAGCCTTTCCGCTCAACTTAACTGCCGATAGCGTCACCTACGAAATTCCTTGCGGTGCGATCGCCAGAACAACTCGACCCGAAACAGAGCGAGAAAAAGCGAAATGGGAAGTAAGTGCATTGCGTTGGGCAGATTTGACCGAAAATATTTCAGATTTGCAATCGCAAATCGAACAACCCATGTACGGTGTCAGTTTGCTGAACGATTGCAAATACGGATATGACAGCCAGCCAAATCAATTGCGTTTAACGTTATTGCGAAGTCCGAGTTGGCCAGATCCAGAAGCCGATCGAGGTTATCATAAATTTACATATGCCCTTTATCCTCACAGCGGCGATTGGCGATCGGCTGGTACAGTGCGACGCGGGTACGAATTGAATTTACCATTGCAAGCGATACTACTGCGATCGGTAGGTGAAAAAGTAAATTCTCCCTTGCCAGCAGTCGGTCAATTGTTGAACTTATCAGCAGAAAATCTAATTTTAATCGCATTTAAACAATCCGAAGATCGTAGCGATCGATGGATTTTGCGGTGTTACGAATGCCACGGCGAAGCAGCAGAGTTGCAATTGCACAGCGATATCGGATTGGAAATTGTCAATCCTGTTGATTTACTAGAGCGACCCGTTGATGCACCCGAAATTTTATCCGATAATCAAACCTATAACATAGCGCCTTGGAAAATCGTCAGTTTTGAGTGTCTTTGCAATTTAAATCAAAGTTAGGTCACACAGTATAAAAAACTATCAAACCTATATGTTTTCATCTGTCTTGCAAAACTTCAAAAAGCTAAAATGAACCAAACGCAGATAACCCAGCGCGAAGCGACGACTTTGCCTGCCAACTCCACCCGCAATTCAACCTAAAAGCCTATATCAACAGATAGATGCAGTGATTTCAAAATATCAATATCATCGGCAAAACCAAAATAAATCATTTTTGTAAAAGTTGTAAGAGCTTGTCAAAAAACAAGTCAGACAGCATAAAATCGCCTGCGTACAAGTAATAATCAGCCAGATAGGAACCAAGCAGCCAAAAGGCAGAGAAAAGCGCGATCCCAACCTCACACCAAAGATAGTTACCGCTGACTTTGCACGCAGTTAATCTGAGGTATAAGAGATAGTTTTTTTGAGGATTTAATCATGGATAAAGAAACAAAGAAAAATATAGAATCTGCTGCGGATACATCTGAAAGAGTTGCAGGCGATCGGTACGATCCGCACCTCGTTCCTGCTGAAACAGCAGCACGCAGAGAACGGGAAGGCGATACTTTCAAAACAGTTCCCACATTAGAACGGGAAGAAGAATCGAGAACGAACGATCGAACAGAAGACGACAGCATTCGTACCACAGATGGCTACACAGTAGATAAAGAAGGTCTGCTCAATAACTACGCGATCGAACCGGAAATGTACATCAACGAACCCGGTGACTTAAGGGAAAGAGACGAACAGCTTGCAGCGGAACGCAGTCAAGAAATGAGCAACTTGAAGGAAGATGAGGAAGGGAAATTGACAATGGAACAGGATTCCCGTCCCAGAGGACAAGGAATGGTCTAAGATTAGGTTTCTTTTCTTTGCATAGGTTAGAGATTGGTAAGTCGCTTCTTCTCACCCCTTATGGGGGTGAGCTTTTTATTTATAAGTAGGCGATCGTCAATCAACATCAGCATAATTTGTAGGGTGAGCATTGCCCTCCCCCGTGATGTACCAGTCTGTTCGATACATTTAAAAATCACTTAATGCTTTTCTTTCTATTTCTTTGATAAATTCATCTTTGCCATCCATGTAGCTTTCAATATCCCGTGGATATTTGTTTGCCAATTCACGCTTTAATTCGCTATATTTTTGAGCATCTTCAGGATGAGCGATTATATAATCGCGAAATGCCAAATGTCGTTTTATTTCTGGCGAACCCACCTCATATATGTGAACGTTATGAGTTCTGATATCGGGTGAACTGTATTTGCGGAAGTAACGCCGACCGATCAGCCCAAATTCACCCATCGCCTCATAACCGAGGGCTACCATCGCGTCACTTTGCTCATCGACTTTGTTAATGTCTTTAACTTCGATTAAAAAATCAATAATCGGTTTGGCGTAAATCGATGGAATTGCCGTACTACCAATATGATGAATGGCAACAATATTTTCTGCCATTACTAATGCAATCTGTTTCGATTCTGACTCAAAGGCATATCGCCATGCCGGATCTTGGGGGACAACTTCTACTTTAATCGGTTTATTGAAGTGGCTTGAAGGCATAATTTTAATTTTTTTGCGATCGTGCGACAATTTACAGAGTTTATTGCCAAAACAAAAGAGCGATCGCATCTGCTAGAAATTGACTTACTCCCATTCGTGTAAGTACATACAAC
>NZ_JACJUP010000434.1:0-5052 GCF_014748295.1 Planktothrix sp. FACHB-1355
CCCCCACTCCCCCACTCCCCCACTCGTTCAGTCATTTGCCCTTAACCATTCACCTGCTTTGGCCTGGTAGTAACTATCATAAGGAGAACTATATGCTTTTTCAAAGCATTCTCTGGCTCGATCGCGATCGTTTATTGCTTGATAATACGTACCGTAAATAAAGTTTTCCAATACGCTGAGAAATTCTTTATCCCTAATCAAAATAGCGTTAAAACTTATACTGAAATTTTTTATGTTTTCTTTATTTTCCAAATACTCTTGCAGTTTTTCACCAGCGTTTGTAAAGTTATTTATTAAAACATAGAAATATACATAGATAAGATTAATCAATGTGAATTTCTCGAAAGTAGATGCTATTTCTAGATATCTTTCAGCTTCATTCAAATCCACTTTTAGCATTAATAGATTTAGGGCAGACAAACCATAATAAGGGCCTTTTAAGATCAGATCTAGTTTTCTTGGCTCGATTTTCTCCAACCACTCACTTGCGTCTTCAAATCTGCCCATTCTGTGATACACATTGGCGATGTTGTAAATAATGCCGTCTCTACTCTCTATATGCAGCCGCACGAAAATACTTTTTAGCTTTTTGTGTAAAAGAGCTAAAGCGCGATCGTACTCTCCTTGGAACATCAGTTTAATCGGCTTCATCGAGTTAAAATAAAGTTCCCAAATTAGAAAACCCCAAACTGCTAAAACTCCGATAAATGTTACTAAACCAAAAGGTATACCTGTATTAATTGCGACAATGGTATCTATTAATATAAGTAAGAAGGTAATCAGGATACCGATGAGTAAGCCAGCGATCGCATAAGCTACTTTCTTCATTAATTTATTACCTTAATTACAACCAGGATGGTTAAAATATAGGAATATTTTAACCATCCTGGTTGCAAATATATGCTTCTAAGCCAAATTTTTCACTAACGCACGCCAAGCGAACTGTGGTAAAGCTAACATCCGCCGCCAGCGCCAGGGCTCTTGATACAAACGATACAGCCATTCCAAATGATTGTTCCTCAGCCAAGCAGGGGCGCGGGACTTAATACCCGCCCAAATATCCAAACTACCGCCAACGCCAATCCAGATTGCTTTGGGACAAAGGAGGCGATTTTTGGCAATCCACAATTCTTGGCGCGGCACGCCCAAACCAACTAAAATTATGCTGGGCTGTAGTTCTTTGAGGGTGGCGTGCAGTTGTTGTTCGTCTTCAGGTGAAAGGTAGCCGTGCTGCGTACCTGCGATTTTCAATCCTGGAACTCGTCGCTGCCACATTTCTGCGGCTGTTTGAGCTACCCCAGGTTTTCCACCGTAGAAAAATACCGACCACGACTTGCCCAACTGACCGGCTTGCCACAAAAGCGACTCTGCCAGTTCAATTCCCGGACAACGTTTTACCGATTTGCCCAGTATACGCAAATAAAGCACAACTCCAGAGCCATCAGGAATAACCAAATCGGCTTGACGGATCGTACTAGCCAAACTTGCATTGCGTTCTGCCTGGATGCTCATCTCAGCGTTGAGTGTTACCACATGACAGCCTTGTTGGTGCTGCAACCTTGAGAGGAGCCAACCTGAATAGTCTTCCAACAGATGTACCGGTAGTCCCAGTACCGAGAACGGTTGGGGCGTCTCAGTCATAATAACCTGTTTTTGCACAACCTCACATCACCATATCTATGCTCGACAGTTTACCTCGACGCAGAATTGCTGTGTACTTCCAAAGAAAGATCTTCCCGACAAATTTTTTCTCTCTTTTTTTGAGCGGGCAGACCTCAAACACATGGTTTGAGGGAACCATCAGCATACAGCTCTAGAGGCACCAACTGTACTTTACCATTAACTCTGACTTTAGAGTAGACAATGCGGACAAACTGAGATTTGTTATTGTTGTAGCGAGTAGACATAATAGTTCACCTTACTACGTTAAAGTTTCAGTTCTGAGTAGCTATTAAGGCAAATTATTGAACTGTTTATTTCTGCCTACTGATGTTCTACAAAAGGAAATGTTAAACTTCCGGACACAATCAGACAATTTTATGCCTTGCCCGCTCACACAAGAGCTTAGGCAGCCATACCAAATCTCTTCTATGCACAAAAGCCAACATCTTTTATCCGAAAACTCTGCTTTATTTTTGGCGTGCAAGGAACATCACAAAATTAGTTTAAGTCAATCAGATCGGCTGACAAGCTAATTAACCAAAGACTTAGGCACTGGCGTTGCCAAAAACTGCGTTTCTGATTAGATATCTAGTTGAGGAACCTTGTGGGGTGCCAGTCGATCGCTCAATTTAACTAGCTATCACCTATCAGCTATCAAAAAGCTGACGCCTCAATTTAATGCAGCACGATTTGCACGGCATCTCCAAGTTTTATTTGCAATTGTGATTGGGCGTTACCTTTGCTGACAGCAATTTCCACACAACCGTGACTCCCAAGTAAAGCGATCGCACTGCCATCAGGGGTATTGCTGTAAGTTTTATTACCTGGTATACTTAACCCAGCGGCTTTAACAAACCAATTTTTGCCGTCAACGAGATGAGCGGGGATGTTTGTAATTAAGTTGCCGAAGCGATCGACATACTGAATGCAGCCTAGAATACCAGTATCTGTTAAACTGTATTCTGATATGGGCAATGGCACCAAGGTTTCTGGAGCGATTTTTTGTCCCAATTCTGTAAAAGGAACACCGCTGGCAAGATGAGCTCCCACGGAGGCAAAAATATCTCGACCGTGAAAAGTCTTGCTGGGTGTTGGCGTGCGCCAGTATTCTCGATTGGTAAGTGCGATCGCCGCCACAACGGGAGTGTGACTGAGAATACCGCTAAACAACCCATTATCCGGGCAAACTAAAAAAGCATTGGCAAATTCGATCGCCACTGCACGTCTGTTACCCCCTACCCCAGGATCGACAACGGCAATATGTACCGTTCCATCAGGAAAATACGGGTAGGCGCTCATCAGACAAAATTGACCTGCAGCAATGTTTTGGGGAGGAATTTCATGGCTAAGATCGATTACAGTTAGAGTAGGGTTGATTTGGGCAATAACGCCTTTCATTACACCTACATAAACATCGCTTAGGCCAAAATCGCTTAAGAGAGTCACCAGTCTAGGAACAGGCATTTTTGTCAAGTTTACAAAAATTTTATATGAAATCCGTTAGACAAAAAGTCATCGGCGTCTATCCCAAAAGCCTCGTTATCGCAAAATTTTCCCCGCTAGCCTATTGTTAATTGTTCCGGAGATAGTAATATGGCAACTCGTCAGGCTGTTCGACAAATAGCCGATCGCCGGATTTCTCCAAAAGAAACGAGGCGCTACTACCGTGGGATGGAGCAACTTGTCACAGTTGTGCAAGAGCTTTCTTTAGCTCGCAACCTAGACGCCGTTATGGCAATTGTAAAGCAAGCTGCACGAGAACTGACTGGTGCGGACGGAGCTACCTTCGTACTGCGCGACCGCAATATGTGCTACTACGCGGAGGAAAATGCGATCGCGCCACTTTGGAAAGGTCAGCGCTTCCCGATGAATATTTGCATCGGCGGGTGGACGATGTTGAACCGCCAACCGGTGCAGATCGAAGATATTTATGCCGATACGCGCATCCCGTATCAAGCTTATCAATCAACCTTTGTCAAGAGTCTGGTGATGGTGCCGATTCGGACATTAGACCCGATCGGTGCGATCGGCAACTACTGGGCCAAACGACATCAACCCAGTCCGGAAGAAGTAAAGTTGCTACAAGCACTAGCTGACACCACCGCCGTCGCATTGGAAAATATCCAAGTTTACGCCGAACTGGAACAGCGCGTAGTCGAACGTACAGCAGAACTCCAGACCGCATACAAAGAACTGGCCACTTTAGCCGATAACGTACCTGCATTGGTGGCCCGCGTCGATCGCAACCTGCGGCACATCTTTGTCAATCAACCCCTAACAGAAGTCTGCGGCATCCCCAAAGACGAATTCTTGGGTAAAACTTTTCGAGAGTTGAAGTTATCGCCACAGGTATGGGAGGTCTGGGAATCTGGCGTCTGCCAGGTCTTCGCTGTCGGCATCCCCAAAGAAGTCGAGTTTCCTTTTGTCAGTCGCGATGGTGTGCGCTACTATTGCACGCGATTTGTGCCGGAGTTCGACGCCAACGGAAGCGTGGAAACTGTGTTGGGCGTAACTTACGATATTACTGAAAGCAAGCAGACAGAAGAGGAAATTCGTCGCTTGTCTCTCACCGATGATATGACAGGTTTACACAACCGTCGCGGTTTTTTTCTTCTCTCCGAACAGCAATTAAAAGTTGCTTGCCGTGCCCACAGCTTCTGTGCATTAATTTTTGTCGATTTAGATGGTTTGAAAAAAATCAACGACACTTTAGGACACGATTTAGGTTCGGCGATGATTGTTGACGCCGCACAATTACTGAAAAGCACTTTTCGGGAAGCAGATGTGGTGGCGCGTTTGGGTGGTGATGAATTTATTATTCTGGCATTAAACTGCGGCGATAGCTGCCATGCGATCGAACCACGAATTATTACAAAAATTGATGAGTTCAATCGGCAAGAAAAGCGTCCTTATAAATTATCTATGAGTGTTGGTATTTTACCTTTCGATCCTCAAACTAGGGAATCTATGGAAAGTTTAGTAGCCCGAACTGATGCACTGATGTACGAAGACAAACGTGCTAAGCGGCAATGTTTACTTTCTTGAAAAAAAATCTAGTTGTACGCAAGAGGAACATTTATAGGGCACATCAGACCGATTAATCCGTTCGTAAAGCTACTATTTTAGTATCTGACGCGCCCTACATTTCTACCTCAAAAGTTCCTCGCAAAGTCGATCCAAATTGCTATTTTGCTCAGCAATAATCAGCTGCGCTATATCTACCAGTTTAGCAATATTTTCTTGGCTGCCATCGTCCATATCATCGTTAGCTTCATTCAACGGTGCTTGGAAGCGATAGTACTGTTTGGGATAACCGGGATCGTAAGGAAGCAATTGTTCCAATTGACTGGCTACCGATTCGCTCATACCGTCCATCATAATATTGATAAT
>NZ_JACJUP010000435.1:0-5048 GCF_014748295.1 Planktothrix sp. FACHB-1355
CAGGAGTTTTTGGGGGTTAAGTCTGAGTTTAATTGAACTAAAGTTTAACCAACTAAAAACCTGTTCGACTGTTAATTGCAACTCAATTCCATCCAGTACGGGTAACTGAGTAGAACCTGTAAAAATTTCTATTTTTTGACCCGGAAACATAGCTAGAATCGTTTCAGTTTCGGAGTCGATTAACCAACACAATTCAGTGCCATTACGCGAGCAATGCAATAATTTACTAAGCACTTTAGTTTGATTTTGCTCAGGGGAAAGGATTGCGATCGCCCAATCTGGATGAATTTCAAAACGGTTAGCAATTTTGCCAGATGGGAGAATGGGTATTCTTTCCCAGCGGAATACAGATATGTCAGGGATAATGGAGTCACCGCCAAAGGTGCAGCGTAGTTCTGGGAAAGCGTAGGCAATTTTTGGGGTTTCAGTTATTTCGTTGATAACGGTGCAAAGTTTAGCTTGTAGTCAGCTGTGTTCGCCTTGGGGCATATCTTTTTGAATGATTTCTCCATTGATAAATTCCGATCCTGGCTTAGTTTCCGGAAGTTTGAGGAACTCCTCTAGAATTAGTTTGGGTTTAATAATGGTTGCAGACATTGGTAATTTGTCGTTTGGGAGGGGATAGTTTAATTATGTGCGATCGCACCGCCATTGGGACAGGTAAAAAGTGCGATCGCTCCTGAATATCATCCCAATCCTAATTCGCGTTTGAGTAAATTAATCGACTTAACGCCAATGTAATTTTCGCAGCAGATTAGCTGAGGCGGACGAATCATATCGTCTCTGGCATCTGCAACTGTCGCTTTTACGGTGCTAAAACTAGCTTGATCGCTGATAATTGTTCTGGCACTGCGAACTAAGGCGTTAAGCTTGTAGGTGTCTCCGCGTTGAGCGGTCATGACTAGCAAATCGTCACCTCGGAGACTGTGAATTATGACTTCTGCGGCTCGCAGGATACCAGAACTGAGACTGACAAGACCGACGCAGCTGTCTTTTGGCAAGCTTTTGACCACCTGGATTTCCGAACTGTAGTCGTAGATATCGACGGGGATAACTCGGACTGATTTGGGTGCGACGATCGCTTCTGCTTCTCCGATAAAATAGCGACTGGTCACCACTGTACCACCATGAGTTTGGTCGAGAAATGCGCCTAACTCCTCCAAAGGCACGAGTTGTACGGGAATTTTGAGCGATTGTTCCAATTCCTGCACCATCAACTCGCCAACGCCAATATCCTGCTTGGGAGCTGTGACTAGCACTCTAGCACTGCAACGCAAGCGCCAGTCGATTTCTCCCAAAAAAAGCTCTCTGGCTTGGTTGAGAGTGCAACCTTCGGCAAGTAGTTTGTCCAGGCTTTCCTGTACGATTTTGTTGGCTTGGGGATACTGTTCGACGATCGGTGATTTTAGCCTCGATCCGCCTTCATTACCTTGAGCGCGGACGTAAATACCCGACCCCGCCAGAGACTCGACCAATCCGATGTCTTCTAAGTGACGGTATACCTTACTGATGGTGTTGCGATGCAGACCCGTCTGCATGGCTAATGCGCGGGTGCTGGGGAGGCGGTGTCCGGGGGGAAACTGGCGGGATGCGATCGCAAACCGAATTTGATTAAATAGCTGTGTTGATGCTGGGATTTCACTATCTGGCTGAATATGAAATTGAACCATCTTAGAGCCTCCAGGGACTCCGATCGAGTTTTTAAAGGGATAATGCGGCGGTAGGCACCATAAAATTGTGTTTTTGTCTATATATCCAGTGTATTGTTATCTTGCAAACAGCTTACCGCCTCTAGGGTAGGTAATCCGCACTTGTTAGCACAGATTATCTGAAACTGCATCATACCGAATACTGAGAAAAATAACATTACCAGAACGGGTGATCTATCGAAAATGGATATTCTGAATGCGATCGGTCAATCTTGGCTTTTGGAAAATTTATTGCTATGAGAGAATAAACTCACACTCATGGTTTATGCTGTGAGAGGTATTAAAAGTTCCTACGCTCGAATGCTAAAAATAGTCGCACAAATCGATACTTTTTTGAGAAAGTGCGGGCTCCGCTGAACAAAAGGCTGAGTTTGTAAGAGAATTTTTAAATATAGAAGCACAACATAGATATTAGTCAAAAAATAGTTCGCTTGGATTTTTATTTTAAATAAAGTATGACGATCGCCTAAATTATTGCTTATTATAATGGCTAATATCCACCCTGACGGGCAGGTGTAATAGAGTGGTTATTGGCATGAATATGTAACTTTTTATGGTAGTTTGATGCACAATTATTAAACCTGAAAAATTATTTCAGCTTTTGAAGCGTCTTGGAGGAAATGGAAGAGCAGTTATTCTTTCTACATCTATCTTGCGGAAGAATCGGGCGATCGCATACGCATAGACGCGGGTGAAAAGCAGAAAGGCGTACAAGAAGTGGCCGATCGCATTCGTAGCTTTCTCAATCTAAAATCTATACGGTGATATCACGAGGGTAAAACAGGATGGCAGACCTAGAGATTCGCACATCTAACGTTAAAATACCCAATGGGGAGTTGCAAATTGATGCGTACTATGCAGAGCCGATCGGCCAGGTGCCTTTCCCGGCGGTGATAGTATTCCAAGAGATCTTCGGAGTAAACGAACACATCCGAGACGTAACGGCACGAATTGCTAAGGAAGGTTACGTAGCGATCGCACCTGCACTCTTCCAACGCATCGCTCCTGGTTTTGAGACCGGTTACACTCCAGAAGACATTAAAATCGGCAGAGACTACAAGCAACAAACCAAAGCATCCGAGTTGCTCGGTGATATCCAGGCGACGATAGATTATCTCAAAAGCCTGCCCCAGGTAAAAGGCGATCGCATTGGCTGCATAGGTTTTTGCTTTGGCGGTCACGTGGCCTATCTTGCCGCGACTTTACCCGATATCAAAGCTACTGCCTCATTCTACGGTGCTGGTATCGCCAATTCTACTCCTGGTGGCGGCGAACCGACAATAACCCGCACAAAAGACATTAAAGGCATCCTCTACGCCTTCTTTGGTATGGATGATGCCAGCATTCCAGCGGAACAGGTCGATCGAATTGAGGCAGAGTTAGAGAAACATCAGGTTACTCATCGCGTCTTTCGCTACGATGGAGTTGACCACGGTTTTTTCTGCGATCGTCGCGGAAGCTACGATGCAGCAGCAGCTGAAGCTGCTTGGGCTCAGGTTAAGCAATTGTTTCAAACGAATCTCCTGGTAGCAAGTGGAAGTTAGTGAGGATGTGCCAGAGGTTGTAGAAGCTTTTCCCCGTTTAGAGGCCGAAACTGAGATAAAAACTTGTTACAGCCAAAGGTAAAATGCTTGGGGTAGCTGCCCTGGGAGTTTGGTCATAGCAAAAACAAGTTTAGCGATCGTATCAAGGCGATCGATCGTCAGTCAAGCAGTGCGATCGTTAAACTACACTATCAGCCGTGCCATCAACCCTGCCGCGCCAGCAACTAAATCAAAATTTACCTAGATCGAAAAGAAAGATGAAACCCAAATCGACGCCTTCTCAAGCCAATAACTCATCCTTTTCTATGGATGATTTTGCCAAAGCCCTCGAAACACACGACTACAACTTTGAAAAAGGGCAGGTGGTACGCGGCAAGGCGTTTGAATACGCCAGCGATGGTGTGTATATAGACATTGGTGCTAAATCCTCCGCTTTTCTCCCCATTCAAGAGATTATCTTAAAACGATCGACTACTTTGTCCGAATTATTACCATTAGGGGAAGAACGCGAATTTTTAATCATCCGCGAGCAAGATGCAGACGGACAAGTTACCCTTTCTTTAAAGCAGCTACAAATTAAGCAAACTTGGGATAAGTTGGCCGAAATGCAAGATAGCGGTCAAACAATACAAGTGAAAGTCACCGGTGTAAACAAAGGTGGTGTCACCGTCGATGTTAAGGGGGTACGGGGTTTTATTCCGCGCAGTCACTTAATAGATAAAGACAAGCTGGAGGAACTCATCGGTCAACCCTTAACTGCCAGCTTTTTGGAACTCGATCGCGAACGCGAAAAACTCGTTCTTTCCCAGCGCTTAGCCAGTCAATCCGCTCGCTTTAGCGAAATGGAACTGGGACAGCTAGTAGAAGGTAAAATTAGCGGTATCAAACCCTTCGGCTTATTCGTCGATTTGGGAGGTACTACCGGTTTGCTCCACATCAAACAAATCAGCCAAACCTACATTGAATCGCTGCCAAATCTGTTTCAGGTCGGTCAGCAGATTAAAGCAGTCATAGTCGATTTAGATGAAGGAAAAAGTCGTATTTCTCTTTCCACCAGAGTCTTAGAAAATCACCCAGGTGAAATGCTAGAAAACATGGCTGAAGTGATGGCTTCAGCTGATGCCCGCGCTCAACGCGCCAAGAAAAATATTTCAAATGCAACTTGAGCTTGCGGATTACCTGGGTAAAAGCTTAATATTCTAATCGGCTTCCTTGTCAAGCGGTCTGGTATAAATAAATTTAGCTCTATCAGATCGCTACGTTAACTTGGAACTCTAACTCCCACTTTTGAGATAGGCTATGTCTGTAGGTGACTGCGCTAACTCTCAACGGTAACTTAATCTATGTAGCGTTATACCAAGTTGCATTCTTACAAGTATATTTCTCTCGCCTTCTTTCCCTTCTGGAACGAGAATATTCAACATTCGATCGCAACTTGGTATTATATGGGTGCAACAAATCTACAGGTTTGATTAGTGTTATAAAGGTAGAGAAATCATGGCTAACGGAGATACTCGCTTAACCCTAGAACAAATATTTGATGCTAATTACTATCGCCTAAATAATCCAGACTTAGCCCAACTTAGCGATGATGAAGCCTTAAATCACTTATTAACATATGGATTCTTAGAAGCAGGTAGTATTCCATCAAGACTGCAATTTTCACCGTTTGTTGACTTTGAATATTATCGGAATAATAACTTAGATATCTCAGGGTTTTTCGACAACCGACAATTAGTACAACAGTTTTTAAACGAAGGGCTTTTCCAAGGGCGATCGTTCTCGCCCGTAGTCG
>NZ_JACJUP010000436.1:0-4962 GCF_014748295.1 Planktothrix sp. FACHB-1355
AAGCAGCAAAGCGCGTTCCCCACTTAAACCCAAACTCTGTAGTTGAGATGCGATCGCTCGACTGCGGCGATCGAATTCTTGATAAGTTAAACTCGTTTCCTCGCCTTCAACCTCTTGCAAAAAGGTAAAAGCGCGTTGCTGAGGTTGATGTAAAGCCCTATACCGCAAGATGTCCGCGAAAGAGGTACAACCTACGGGGAGTTTTGCAGAGTCATTGTCAGAATCGGTCATTTTCTTCGGTGCTATCGAGAACGCCACAACGATCGAGTCAGTCAGAAGCGGGTGGTGTTGGCTTCTTTCACTGCACTGGTTTTGGAAGATTTTTTTGAGGACTTACCCAAGTGTCACAAGACAAAGGGTGCGGTCATAAGTAGTTGGTTGAGACGGGCGCGGGGACGCGGAGAAATTTTTTGCACATCACCAACGGGTGAGAAACCGCAGCCTAGCGAAGACAGCGCAACAACATACCTCTCAGCAACTACTTTAAGCTTTTGCAATTAATTCGCAATTAATTTTCACTAAGCATAAGCAATATTCTCAGTTATTAGCAAGTAGTTACGCAAAATATTTGCAAATGCTTCTGGACTTTTTGATAAGTTAAACTAATGTTATTGGCAAGTTAAAGGCAACAAGAGCGATCGCCAGCCAGATAGACAACTGCCGAAAACGGGATACCCAAAACCTTTGTTTATATTAGGCTTTGCTCAAATAAACAATCTATCTTTGGGAAGATTCATACCGCTTCTAGATGGAAATCAGATGAATTCCAATTCCGGGATGAGGAGCCTTGACAAAGTACACACCCTTACTGCTTAATGAATATCTGTTGCATTTACTTGAAATTAATTAGCAAGTAGAAAACTCAATCAGTTAAGAATTATTCCTGTTTAGCTGGTAGCGCGACAATTCACGCACAGTGCAGCATCGCCTGTGCGGTGGAGCAGAGCGCTATCCGATCCGCTTGTTGTATGTGAGGAGATTTGAGTGAAACAACTGCAATTCCTCAATGCGCTTGGGTTTGCAGGAGCCGTATCGGTGTTAGTCGCAGCGCCTGCAAAGGCGCAAATCGCGCAAGTAACTGCCGTAAAGCTCAACCCGACACCCAATGGCATTGAGGTCATCTTAGAAACGATCGATGGTAAACCGCTACAAGCCTTCACCGGCAAGTATGGCGAAACCTTTTTTGCCGATATTATTACCGCGCAATTGCGTTTGCCAGAAGGAGATTCCTTTCGCCAAGACAATCCCGCACCGGGAATTCGATCGATAGAAGTTACCCGACTGGATATCAACAGTATCAGAGTTAAAGTTATCGGAGCAGCGGATGTACCCACCGCACAAGTGACTTCCCAAAATCGGGGTTTAGTTGTCAGTTTGAATACTGCATCCGGTACAGCAACTCAACCAACTTCCCCAACACGAGAACCGGTCACTCAAGTTCAACCAACTCAACCGACTTCCCCAACAGGAGAATCGGTCACTCAAGTTCAACCAACTCAACCGACTTCCCCAACAGGAGAACCGGTCACTCAAGTTCAACCAACCCAACCCACTTCCCCAAGGGTTCAGCCTCCCAGAGAACGATCGGTTGAACTGATTGTGATCGCTGAAGCAGACGAAACAGGATATCGAGCGCCTTCTGCAACTGCGGGAACTCGCACAGATACGCCATTGCGGGACGTACCCCAAGCAGTTCAGGTTGTTCCCCAGCAGGTACTCGAAGATCGACAAGTCACCCGCGTAGAAGAAGCAGTCAGAAGCACCAGCGGCGTCAATCCCACCAGTTCATCCATTAGCACATTTGAAACCTTTAATATTAGAGGTTTTGAAAGCACAAATATTCTCCGAAATGGTTTAAGGGATTCCACTAACACTCAAATTCCATCTGAAACCGCAAACCTGGAAAGATTAGAAGTCCTCAAAGGGCCAGCATCAGTTTTGTTCGGTCAAGGCAGTCCCGGCGGTGTAATCAACCTAGTCACAAAAAGACCGCTACCCGATCCGTTTTATGCTGCTGAATTTAGCATTGGAAATTTTAGCTTTTATCGCGGAGCCATAGATTTGAGTGGCCCGCTCAACCGCAGCCGAAATTCCCTCTATCGATTCAATGCTTCTTACGAAAATTCAAATACCTTCGTTGATTTTACTCAAATCGAGCGCTTATTTTTTGCGCCCGTAGTAAGTTGGGATATTACTGAGGATACAAAGCTAACCCTGGAAGGAGAGTTTATTCGATCGAGCTTTCCCAACTATCGCGGTTTGCCAGCGGTAGGTACAGTACTTCCCAACCCAAATGGCAAGATCCCGATCGAACGCAATATCGCCGAACCCAATCGAGATTTTATCGATAACAACGCTAACAGACTGGGATACAATTTAGAGCATCGCTTCAGCGAAAATTGGTCGTTGCGAAATAGTTTCCGGGTTACCCTGTTTTCCTACGAGCAAGATAGTTTTTTCCCGAATAGCCTCGAACCCGATAACCGAACTCTCACTCGCGGTTACTCTACAGGCAGTAGCGGTACAGATAACGAGATAATGGCAACCGATTTAATCGGTAACTTTTCCACAGGGCCGATCGATCATAAGTTACTCGTTGGAGTAGAGCTATTTAGGGAAAACAACTACAAAAATAAATTCGACTTTGGGGATATTGCACCGCTCGACCTTTTTAACCCGGTGTATGGCTCCCCTAACGGCGAAATTACCTTCAGTCTTGATAATGCTACCCTGACGCGATCGGCAGGCTTTTACGTCCAAGATCGAATATCGATTTTCGATAAATTTAAATTGATATTGGGCGGACGTTTTGACTTCTACGAACAGCAGCTAACCGATAAATTAGCCAATACAGAAACAAAACAATCCGAAGAATCATTCAGTCCACGGGTAGGTATCGTATATCAGCCGATCGAACCGATTTCTCTCTACGCCAGCTTCAGCCGTTCTTTTAATCCTGTAATCGGTACAGGCTTCAATAATGAACTATTTAAGCCGGAAACAGGCACTCAGTATGAAGTAGGCGTCAAAGCCGATCTTTTAGATGGCCGACTTTCTTCCACATTTGCTATTTACCAGTTGACTCGCCAAAACGTTCTCACACCAGATCCCAGAGATGCTAACTTTTCCATCCAAACTGGCGAACAAAGAAGCCGGGGTGTTGAGTTAGATGTAACTGGTGAAATCTTGCCAGGATTGAAAGTAATTGCTTCTTACGCTTATACAGATGCCACCATTACTGAAGATAATGCCTTGCCAGTTGGCAATCGACTCGATAACGTCCCAAAACATAGCGCTGGTTTGTTTGCAACTTATGAACTTCAAAGGGGAAATCTGCGCGGTTTGGGTTTCGGCTTGGGTTTCTTCTATGTAGGAGAACGTCCCGGAGATCTTGACAATAGTTTTTATCTACCGGATTATTTTCGCACCGATGCTGCTCTTTACTACAGAAGAGATAACTTTAAAGTCGGTTTGAATGTCAAGAATTTGTTTGACATTAGATATTATGAGGCTTCTAATGGCCCTCTGCGCGTTTTCCCCGGTGCGCCTTTGACGGTGCAGGCGACAATTGGTTTGGAGTTTTGACATTTTGCGGAAATCCAAATCTTTGATTTTTTTTACCGCAGATGTAAGCAGATAAACGCAGATGTAGGCGATAGCCTTCCCGAAGGGTACGCAGATGAATCGGATGCGGATGGAGTATATAGGATTTATGCAAGTGACACAAAACAAAGACTGATTTCTAGGTACGTTGTTGCGCTTTAGCGCTAAAGTGCAACAACATACCTCTGTTTAATGTGTTATATCATATCCGATAGCATCGATTTCCTAAAAAACCTCTCTTATCTGCTCTCTTATCTGCGTTCATCTGCGTTTATCTGCTCTCATCTGCGGTAAAAATTTATCCCTTAATTCCAACAGACAATTTTTCGCATCACTCATGTACTAAAGTTTCGATATGAAATTACGTAAACTGGCATTAGTTCTGCACCGATATATCGGTGTAACGGTGGGAATATTGCTGATTGCCATCTGCTTGACTGGCAGTTTATTGGTATTTGGTAATGAAATCGATCGCTTCCTAAATCCGCAGTTATTACAAGTAGTTCCACAACCAGAACGGGTATCTTTACAATATGTAGTAAATCGGGTTAACTCTGTTTATCCAAATCTGAAAATCGACTCGATCGATATTCCTCAAAATCCCACCGCCGTTTACAGAGTATGGAGCGAATCTAAGGACAAACAGGTAGTTTTTGTTTACGTCAATCCCTACAATGGTTCGCTCCTCGGTTCGCGCCTGAAAGAAAAAACTCTGATGAATTTTTTGGTCGAATTACATATAAACTTTCTAGCCGGCGAAATAGGCTCGCTAGTTGTAGGTATTTGCGGTATTCTGCTGCTAGTATTATGCGTAAGCGGACTTGTTCTGTGGACTGGTTGGCGGAAATTTATCCAAGGATTTAAGATTAGGTGGAAAGCTCCCTCAAAATTACTCAATTACGATATCCACAAAGTATTGGGTATGCTGTCGGTTGCTTTTCTTCTGCTCATTGTATCTACCGGGGTAGCAATGAGCTTTTTCTCTCAGTTTGAACAAGCTGTTTACGCGCTCACATCCACTTCATTACCTGTTGTTCCTACCAAATCTAACCCGGCTGCCGATCGACAAACTTTGCCAGTCGATCGCATCTTACAAAATGCCAATAAAGCTTTACCAGTAGCTCAAACAATTTGGGTCAATATCCCAGCAGATTCTACAGGTTTGTATAGAGTCGGGAAAAGGTTTTCCCAAGACACTTCCCTGAGTAGTGCGAGTAGCGATAGCCAGATTTATGTTGACCAATATAGCGGTAAAGTTTTGCGCGTTAACACCGCTCATAAAGGCCCTTTAGCAACTAAGATCCTGTATTCTCTTTACCCCTTACATATCGGTAGTTATGGCGGATTGGGAATGCGGAT
>NZ_JACJUP010000437.1:0-5025 GCF_014748295.1 Planktothrix sp. FACHB-1355
GATAGATTATTTCCTAGTACAAAGCTTTGTAATTATTGCAAGTTTAAGAATGATTCCCTTACCTTAAAGGATAGGGAATGGACTTGCCCAAAATGCGGAACCCACCATGATAGGGACTCAAATGCAACAAAAAACATTAGGGAAGAAGGCATTAGAATTCTATCAACAAATACCGATGGGCAGTCGGAACTTCAAGCTTGTGGAGAAGATCTAAGACTCGTTAGTAATTCTACTAAAAAGCGTTCTTCTGTGAAACAAGAATCTCCCGTTATAGCGTCAGCTTAACGGGAGAGTGTCAAACCATTCTATTTTGGTAGGCTGCAAGATTGCTAATTGCCAATCGGCGATCGCGGTAACGGAGCAACGATCGGACATATATAGTGTAGAGGTTGCCCCTCTGTTTTGCGCCTATCTGCTTACCCGCTTTCCCGCTCAAGAACTCGAAGCACTTTAGTAGCGTCGCCGAGAGTCGCCACGACTGTTGTTTCCCCAGCCAGCAGCAGAAGGTTTTCTTTCTTCGCGAGGCTTTGCTTTATTAACTTTTAGATCGCGACCCATCCATTCAGCACCATCAAGAGCTTCAATAGCAGCTGCTTCTTCAGCATCTGTTGCCATTTCCACAAAACCAAATCCGCGAGAGCGACCTGTCTCGCGGTCAACGGGGATCTGAACCCGCTTCACTGTGCCGTAATCTGCAAAAACTCTGCTTAGGTCATCTTGAGTAACTTGGTAGGATAGGTTGCCTACATAAATAGACATGGAATATCTCCGAAATCAGACGAACGTAACCATTGAAATTCGGAGAGATTCCTGTCAATATTTCTCTTCATACCAACAACAAACACTGCACCGAATTCAACTGTCATGATATAGTTTAGCACAAAAGTTAAAATGAAGAGCTTTTCCAAACCAAAATTTCCTATTTTGGGTGATGTCGGATCGGTATAAGTGGGATAAGCATTTGCGCTTCTCGTCTCTATAACCGCACCACTAAACTGGGGTCAAGATCCTGCAATTTAGGGCAACCGCTCAAAGCCATTGCCACATCCAGTTCATCTCGTAACAGTTCCAGGACGTGGCCAACACCAGCTTCTCCACCAACAGCTAATCCCCATAAGACAGGGCGTCCCAACAATACTGCTTTTGCACCCAAAGCCAACGCTTTAATAATATCTGTGCCGCGACGGATACCCCCATCGACAAGTACATCTACTTTGTCCCCGACAGCAGCAACAACTTCACTCAAAGCATCGATCGATGCGATCGATCCATCCAATTGTCTCCCCCCATGATTGGAAACAATTACTGCTTTGGCTCCATATTCCACTGCTCGATCGGCATCGTCTCCTCGCAATATTCCTTTTACTACTAAAGGTAGATGCGAAATTGATTGCAACCACTCTAAATCTTTCCAAGTTAGTGCTGGATTCAGCTGCTCTAAAAAATAGGTAAACAAACCCGATTCACCTGCTTTGAAAGAAATCTCTAAATCTGCTATATTATCAAGGTTTGCCAATGCCATACCCGATGGCAAAACAAATTGATTGCGCCGATCTTTCTCTCTTCGTCCCAACACAGGCGCATCCACAGTCAAGCAAAGCGCCTGAAAACCAGCTTGGCTTGCTCGTTCTACCAGTGCCTTTGTCAAACCCCTATCCCGATGCACATATAG
This sequence comes from Planktothrix sp. FACHB-1355, assembly GCF_014748295.1. Taxonomy (NCBI): domain Bacteria; kingdom Bacillati; phylum Cyanobacteriota; class Cyanophyceae; order Oscillatoriales; family Microcoleaceae; genus Planktothrix; species Planktothrix sp. FACHB-1355. The sequence goes on from NZ_JACJUP010000437.1 coordinate 1,673, forward strand.
TTGAAACCAGCGCAGACAATCTATTTTCCCAACTTCCTCCACACTCTTTGTTGCTAAGGTACTCAGCACCATTACTGTACCCAGCTGACGCACAGCTTTGGCAGTAGCAATTTCTCCTTCTGGATGTGCCAAACACTGAAAAGCCATCGGCGCAACCAAAATTGGCATTTTCAGCGCTTGACCCAGTACAGTAGTACTTAAATCCCGCTGACTCACATCCACCAGCATTCGGGGACGCAGTTTATACCGTTCAAATGCCGCACGGTTATCTCGCAGCGTAATTTCGTCCCACGCACCGCTGGCGTAGTAGTCTAGCGCCATCTGAGATAGATGCTTGGCAGCTAGGGTTTCGTACTCAAATAGATTGATCGGTTGAATAGAAGCAGTCATCTGTAGCTATCAAAGAATGCGATCGCGCATCAGCCCTCTGCATCGCTCAAACTAGAACCTCCCTATTCACCAGATCGGGGACTAGCTCAAAGTCTTCTTAGGCGCTAAATTGAGATTAGCGCAAACAAGATGCCATTGGCAAAGCAGATATTTATATGTCTAGTTCCGATCCCGCCACTCAGCCACAGCTAGAGAATTTTAAAGTCTTTTCCAAACACGTCGGAGTTTGGCAGGGAAAATGGATACGCCTGGATGCAGACGGTCAAGAAATCGAACGTTTCACAGGTGTTGTCACTAAGAAGATAATTGATAATCAATGGTTCCAAACCAACACTTATCAATATGCTGACGGTAAAACTGTCACCCAAAATTTTGTCGGAATTGTGGCGGGTGTCGGCGCAATCAAAATTGAAAGTTCAGAGCCTCCTTTTTCTAACTTCGCTACCCTGGCAGAAGAATACAGCGAAAACACAATTCTTTTCCGGATTTGGGATAAAGCGACTGGAGTACTAATTGGGATCGAAACCATCGTCCTGAGCGATGAAAATAATTGTATACGCACAAGTCAAGGATATACATTGGATGGCAAATTCAAAGGTGGTTTGATGATTGTAGAACACAAAATTGAGTCCTGAATTAGAATTACACGAACTTAAAATTAGGCCATGTCAAAGTCTTTATTGCCAATAGTAAGTGTAGCATCTGCGATTGGTTTGCTAAGTATCGCCTTGAGTGTGGTAGGTGCAGCACCTAAAACACCAGATGTGCGGGTAGCTCAACAACCTAACTGCAACAACCCTCAAACTCAAAGCGAAATGAATGCCTGTGCTGGCATATCCTATCAAAACGCAGATAGAAAATTAAATCAAGTTTACCAACAACTGCTTCCCAAGTTACCAGCAGCGCGAAAACAAAAATTAGTTGCCGCACAGCAAGCTTGGATAAAGTTTCGCGATGCCAGTTGTGTGTTTGAACGAAGCGAAGTTGAGGGGGGAAGTATGGCTCCCATGATTTACGGTAATTGTTTGGCAACTGTCACAGAGCAGCGCACAAAAGATTTAGAGGGATATCTAGATGCCCTAAATAATAGATAATTTTTCATTCTTTGCTTTTGAGGTGCGATCGCATACTATTTCGTAAGCGATCGCACCTCATTACTGCCCGCAAAGCCTATCCACATATTATACTAAATCCAAACAAATGCTCAACAAACTTATCCCCACTTCTGCGCTTGCCCTTACTATGGCAGCCGCTAATTTCTATCTCCCACAAAATGCGATCGCCCAACGAGCAAATACCACCGTACCCATTCGCCAAATCCTCGCCAAAATCAAAAACAAAACCCAAGTGCCGATATTTCTTCCCAGCAGCATTCCCTCATCAGATAGATTTTATTTTAATACCCAAGCAACCAGAAATAACTACGTCGTTTTCTTCGATTATACTCCCAATTGTCAGGGAACAACAGCTTGCAATATGGGTGCGATCGATGCCGAAAAAGGCGGACAATTTATCACCCCAATGCAAGGTACAACCAGAACATTTAAAAATATCCAATTAGCGGGGAGAACAAGAGGCATTTTTCACAACGGGTGCGGTGCATATTGCACAGCTTCAGTCGAATGGCAAAATCAGGGAGTTCTCTATCGAGTATCCATTAAAAACGGACGAGAAGCAGAAACTGTGCAGATAGCAAATTCGGCGATTCAAGCTGGCAGACGTTAAATTCATTACGCGATACTGAGGTACAAAAAAAACCGCTAAATAAGAGCGAAACCGGGTTTCTTTGTTACATTTGATTTACGTGAAAACCATTTGTGCGATCGCACTCCTCCATACCCATATCTCCTGCTGTACCCTTGAAGATGTAGCATTACCACCGATACAATGTCTAAAATTACCGTTGAAGAAGCCAGTCAAAACCTCCAAGCTATCCTAGAACAAGTAGCAAAAGGAGAAGAGGTGAGCCTCTGGCAGGATGGAAAAGTAGTAGCCAGATTAGTTCCGCCACTCACAAAGGAGGAATGGTTAGCCAAAATGGATAAATTTCGTGCTTCTATTCAAGTCAAGGGTGAACCAATGAGTCAAACAGTAATTAAGCTAAGGCAAGAGGAACGCTATTGATTTATTTAGACACCAGTGTTATCGTTCTTTTCTACTTGCCAGAAGCTCTCAGTATTGCTATTCTCGAATTACTGGCAATAGAAGAGCAACCAGCGTTGAGTCAGTTAGTAGAAATGTTTTCCGCATTATCTCGCAGAGTGCGAATGAGGGAAATATCCCAAGAGCAAGCAAGAGAGATAGCCGAGCAATTTCAAATTCACCTAGACGGCGGTTTCTATACCCGTATACCATTAGAACCAATTCATTATCAGCAAGCGCGTGAGTGGATTGCGCGTTTCGATACGGCTTTACGTACTCTTGATGCTATACATTTAGCAATTGCCGCCGCCAACGATTTGCGTTTGGTAACAGCTGACGAAACACTCGCGGAAGCAGGTAATGTTTTCGGAATAACAGTTCAATTAATTACACCATAAAGTAATTCAATTTTTTTAGCGATCGCACTCTTCAAATAAATCTATCTCCTCAGTAAAAGCGATCGCACTAGCTTTCGGGATAATTCATAAATTACCCCGAAAGCTAACTACTACGGTTCTATCCCTAACTCTCGCAAACGTCGCGCTAAATATTCTGCGCGTTGTTCGGCTTCAGAAGCGCGTTGTTCGGCTTCAGAAGCACGTTGTCGCTCCATTTCTGCTTGCTGCTGTGCCGCTTCAGCATCATTGACACTCAAGAGCCCTAAAGGGACGGGGATTCTTCATTCATAGACTCAGCTTGCTTGCGACTGGATTACTCCAGCCAAAGTAGCGGCCAAATCTCCTGAAGCGTTCGGATCTTCGATCCAAGTTCCGGTATGCCCTACCGTACTCAAGGCTACTTTTAGAATCATCAGTGCCGCA
>NZ_JACJUP010000438.1:0-5021 GCF_014748295.1 Planktothrix sp. FACHB-1355
TTGAGTTTGCTGAAGCTTCCGCTAATAGACATCTCTAAAAATTCTTGTGGGGTAGGCATCCTGCCTGCCCTTTGAGATTCTTTTGGAGGAGATGTCTAATTTATGGCTGATTTGCTGTAACTTTGGACAGTGGCGGGAGGCTTGAGAAGCGCTTCCGCTACCCTTCTAGCTTCTTGATACTCGCCAGGACGTTTGGGTTAGAGTCGAAACGATCCTTGTCATTCCTCTCAAAGCCCAAATTTTCCTACCTGTGTCTAATCGCCGTGCTTAAACTATTTAAGTCCAAAAACGCCTCTCGTTTTGAAGAAATTCTGACGGTTCGTTAGATCGTCATCAATTGCCTTATTTTTTGTATCGGTAAAGCAAACAAAAGTTTTCTTATCAATGTAGCGATAATAGCGAGCGAATCTTAGAGTGGGTTAGCACGGGCGATAATTTCAGCCATTTGGGCTAATCATCAGCTTCCCGTGTCTTAACCCACTATCACACGCAAGTGTATGCAATATGGGCATACATTGTTGAGAATACCTTCAAAAACCCTCCAAACTCTCATAGTAGATGCAACCTAATCGCTAATACAAAATCCTTATGCTTTGTTAACATTTGCAGTTTGCTTACGCGACTTGCTGGCAGCTAGAGCTAAGCCGAGAGATCCCAAAGCGAAGAGGGTAGAAGGTTCGGGTACGGATGCGGTTGGGGTAACTACGGACTTGTTGAACTGGAAGGCAATAGTTTGGGTACCTCTGAATTTGGTAGTATCATAACCAGTAGCAAGCAAATCCTGCGTTACAGTACCCTGTGCGAGGAAAGAAATGTCCCTAAAATAAGTTCCGGACTTGATGGCGTTCAGGTCGAAGTTTAGATTCTGGCCGTTATTAGTAAAGTAGCTACTGGTTAAATCGCCGTGGCTAGGCGTACCGCGAAGACTTTTGACATCATTTTCATAGCGTGTTATACCGCCATAACTGCTGGTATAGCCATCTACAAGATCGGTAACTGTCTTGGCCTGAACGTTACTGTAAACACCAAGTTGTTGTACTCCCGAATGATTTGCCGAAGCAAAGTGGATGCCGTACAAATTCCCGCTTTGCACGGCTTGTGCAAAGTTTTGACCGGGCAGAGTGAAGAACAAGTCACCATAACCGATGAGGTGACCGTCATCAAGAGTACCTGCCAACGGCATATTGCTGTTAATGGCTACGATGACGCTGGTAGCAGTTTGCTTGATAGCTATACCTGAGAAATCAAAAGGATTTGTTTGGCCTGGAGCAGAGCCTATTCCGTAGCGGCCATTTGCTCCATCTGTGTTTGAATCGATCGCATACTGCCAGCCGTTAGCATCGGTGGGGTTTTTTCCGGTGACAAGACCGATAGAGTCGTTCCAACACTCAAAAGTTTGACTAAATGAAGTTCCCGGTGCTAAGTCGAAGGCATGGGCTGCTTGTCCGGTAGCGGATAGGACACCGATAGCTGTAGCTGCAATCTTGAATAAATTGGATAGTTTAGAACTTTTCATTGCTTCGCCCCTTTGCTTTTGTTTTATTTGAGTTATGTCAATAGATTAGCCATTAAATCATGAAGAAAAAAGAGGAGAAGCTAGCTTTATTTATAAAGATACGATCGAATTTTAGAGTTGTAATATTGTAAGATTATGCGTATATTTGCAGGTTAATAAGTAAGTGATCGAAACTTAGCCATAATTTCCATAGTCTAAATTGTCTGCCTAAAAGAGTCAAAGTAAGGAGTTTTTACGGAATCATCAGGTCTGTTATTAATAGTTACCCAGATTAAATACGAAAAATTGTCTTGCCATTACCTCTTCCCTTGCCCGGACTCTGGAAAATTGTCAGTATCGCACTTAAGAGTACGGATGTTATTGCGAACTTTAGGGCGGGCAATGCCCACCCATTACCGCTTTAAATGAAATTGAGGGGGTCTACATCGATCGTCAAGCTGACACCGGCAGGACTGAGCGATCGCACCAAACTCCAATCTGGTAATTCCGGTAGAGTTCCACTGGGAAACTTGAGCAAAATCTGCCATCGATAGCGATTTGCCACTCGCAAGATACTGGCAGGCGCTGGGCCCAGAATTTCGTAACTGTTATTTCTCTCCTCTGAAGGACGCAATTCAGCGGCGACAAGTTCCGCAGTTTCCTCAACTTCGTCAGCATCTATACTACTCAAGCGCAACAAAATTAACCTACCGTAAGGGGGATAATTATTTGTCGCTCGTTGTAGTAATTCCGCTTGGGAAAAAGCATTGTAGTCATGAAGTCGCACCGATCGAATTACAGCGTGTTCGGGAGTGTAAGTTTGCAAAATCACCCGACCGGGATCGTCGCCGCGACCGGCACGACCTGCCACTTGGGTCAAGGTTTGAAATGCTCTCTCGGATGCTCGATAGTCGGCAAAATACAGTAATCCATCTGCCGCCACAATACCCACCAATGTCACCTGGGGTAAATCCAAACCTTTGGTGAGCATTTGCGTTCCCACCAGTAAGTCAGCTTCCCGATTGGCAAACCGCGATAATAAAGTGCGATGCGACCCTTTGGTGCGAGTGGTATCGCTATCGAAACGGATGACGCGCAACTGCGGAAACTGCTTTTTCAATTCCTCTTCGACTCGCTGAGTACCGCTACCGAAAAATTTTAAATAAGGAGAACTGCATTCGGGACAGTGGCGGGGATGAGCGGTAATAAAGTTACAGTAGTGACACCTCAGCAGTTCTGGCGCTCTATCTTCGGTATGGTGATAAGCGAGAGAAACATCGCAGTTGGGACACTCAATTACATACCCGCAACTGCGACAGGAGACAAAAGTGCTGTGTCCGCGCCGATGGATGAAGAGAATTCCCTGTTTGCGTTCTTCCTGCAATTGTTGCAGAGCATCTTGAAGCGATCGACTAAAAATCGATCGATTTCCCTCTCGCAACTCTTGTCGCATATCCACAACTTCCACAGGCGGTAGAGGTCGGGATTGAATTCTCTCCGGTAATGACAAGTAGTAGGATTTTGGATTTTGGATTTTGGATTTTGGATTTTGGATTGCTTCCCGCTCACCTGCTTTGTGTACTTCTACCCAACTTTCCAGAGAGGGAGTAGCGGAACCTAAAATTAAGGGACAATCGATTAATTCTGCACGCCACAGAGCTACAGTACGGGCGTGGTAAGTGGGGGCTGGGCTATCTTGCTTGAAGCTGGAGTCGTGTTCTTCATCTAAGATAATCAGACCGAGTTTGGGCAAAGGGGCGAATACGGCAGAGCGCGTCCCGATGATGATTTGCGGTTCTCCAGTGAGCATTTGCCGCCAGGTATCGTAGCGCTCTCCTTCCGATAAGGCGCTGTGGTAAACGCAAACTCTTTCGCCAAAACGAGCCCGAAATCTGTCAGTTAGCTGAGGTGTGAGGCCGATTTCCGGTACTAGGACGAGGGCGGAGAGTCCGCGTTCTAGGATGGGTGCGATCGCTTGCAAATACACCTCTGTTTTTCCAGATCCGGTGATTCCGTGCAGCAGTACTTCCGCAAATCCATTTAAGTTATTGATTGTCTCTAAAGCAGCTGCTTGCGCTGGAGTGAGAGCTTTGGGTCGATCGTCCGCTACCGCAGGTTCGGATAATTTCCGCAAAACTTCCCTCTCTTGGATGACAACGTAGCTTTTTTGCTCCAATGCTTTGATTGTCGAGGGAGTCGTTTTACACGTTTCCACCAATTCGCTCAGCCACAATTCACCTCCCTGACGCTGCAATACTGCCAAAATTTCCTGTTGACGAGGTGTCAGATCCAGTCCAGTTTCAGAGACAACTAGGGTCACAGCTTGCTTCAACTTCGGTTGAGTGTGTCTGGGCGCTTCTAAATAGCTTTCTACCCAACCGCGTCTCCGTAATTCCCGCAGTCCCCGCGTCGCTCCCCTGACTTGTCGGTTGATGTGTTGCCAGGTGTAGTCTCCCGTTTTCGATGCTTGCAGAAGTTCGAGAATCTGACGGGCAGTGGGACTGAGGAAAATGCCTGCATCTGGGGGAATTGCTTCTGGCTTGAGACGAATGCGACGAGAAGAGCGAGAAAGCAGTCCGGGAGGTAGGGCTACTTTGATCGCTTGCATCAGGGGTGTGTAATAATACTGAGAAAGTCGATTCAGTAAATTCCAGTAGCCAGGAGGAAAAAAACTTTTAGCGACGACATCTTCAACATCGCGAATTTTATCGGATGCCAAATCTGACGGAAGTCGATCGAGCAGACGGATTGCGATCGCGCCTACCTGCTGGGCCCCAAACGGCACACTCAAAATATCTCCAGGATTTACATCCAAATCGGGGGGCAATCTATATGTATATAGCTTCTGTGCAGGAACGTTTTCTCGCTCCTGAGCTTCTGACTGAGTGCCGGGACAATCTACCAATACTTCGATCCACCGAGATGAATGGAAGTTTGTGTCGTAGGGTGCAGCAGGCTCAGCCAATATTGGCTCTGACAAAATCCAACTGGGAGTAGACATACGACGAAATATCTAGCTTTAAAAAGTCCTGGAGTTAAAAACTCCTTTTTGCACCGATGGATGACTGCAAACAGCAAAATCTTTCTCTAGTTTAAGAAATTATGAGTAAAAGTGAGTAAACTGCGACAAGATACTCAGGATATTCGTCATCTGGCGCTAGTAAGCGTCAATTTGTTGTTGACTTGTTTATTTTAGCGGGATATGAAGTTCAAATTTTTGACCGAGACTCAAAAAGTTTCCAGAAAGGATTGTTGAAATATGAAAAACAAAAAAATCACAGGCTATACCCAAGATACCGGGCATTCTGATTAAATCCGCTGCTTTTAGGTAAAAGCATTTCGCGACCCCAACCCACTCTCAAGAGAGGATAGTTTCAGAGAAATCAACCGACAGGAGGAAGAGTTACGAAGGATACTTAATAATCGCTAGATACAGTTCCATCTCAAGCATCATGCCTGTTTTACATCTGTCGGTAGAGAGTAAAGCTTTTAAGTATATGAGATGCTGTGATTACAGTCAAAAATT
>NZ_JACJUP010000439.1:0-4992 GCF_014748295.1 Planktothrix sp. FACHB-1355
TGACAGAAAATCTACATAATGCTTCCCCCATTACCCCAATCCCCAATGGCCAATGCCCAATGCTCTATACTCAATTTGTTACCGTCAGAATTCGCGATAATGGGCCTGGGATGACGGAAGAGGTCAGAAAACGCCTTTTTGACCCATTCTTTACCACAAAGCCGGTCGGCAAAGGAACTGGTTTAGGGCTATCGATTAGCTACCAGATTGTCGCAGAAAAGCATGGCGGTCAGTTGAAGTGTATTTCTGCCCCAGGACAAGGGGCCGAGTTTATCATTGAGATTCCGATCGATCGCCGCTAATCATACCGTTTTACCGAGCGCACGGTATTATTAGTTTTGCTTATAGTATACTCTGGGGAGATCTGATAAAATTTTTTCTATACACCCTTTCTATCTTTAATTACAGAGCCGCGCAGTCATAGATAACACTCTATAGCTACTATCTTTAAGTTTGATGGTTGCAGTGCTTCCTTTTATATTCTCTAAAGACTATACTCTTGTAACAAAGATTAAAACAAAATTAATCTCATGAACTGAATAGCTTTGTGCAATGGCGATAAGCTCAGCCCACACCAGATGGGCCTGAGTTTTAGGTGTAATTTTCGAGGTTACCTAGATGTCTGAGCTCTTGCTTCACAGTGTTTGGTTGATACCTTGCTACGCCCTCATAGGCGTGCTTTTGACAATACCTTGGTCGCCGGCAATTATTCGTCGTACTGGCCCCAGGCCGGCTGGTTACGTAAACTTGTTGATGACATTAACGGCTTTTATACACGGTTTATTTGCGTTGTCAGCTTGTTGGGGAAAGCCAGCAGAAGAGTTAGTAATTCCCTGGTTAAAAGTCGCCGGATTGGAATTCTCTATACCTTTAGAAATATCTGCAATTACTGTCGGCGCGACAGTGTTAGTAACGGGTTTGAACCTGTTAGGGCAAACTTTCGCGATCGGCTATATGGAGATGGACTGGGGCTGGGCGAGATTCTATTCGTTACTGGCACTTTTTGAAGCCGGAATGTGCAGTTTGGCCCTGTGCAACTCCTTGTTTTTCAGTTACATGATTCTAGAAATCCTCACCTTGGGAACGTACCTGCTGGTAGGGTTATGGTTCAGTCAACCTTTGGTGGTCACGGGTGCCAGAGACGCTTTCTTAACCAAGCGTGTGGGAGATTTACTGTTACTGATGGGAGTGCTGGCGCTGTTACCCATTGCCGGAACTTGGAACTTTTCCGAATTAGCTGAATGGGCAAAAACCGCTCAAATTTCACCAACAACAGCCGCTTTATTGGGTTTGGCTTTAATCGCAGGCCCAATGGGTAAATGCGCTCAATTCCCCTTGCATTTGTGGTTGGATGAAGCAATGGAAGGGCCGGTTCCCTCGACTATTTTGCGGAACTCGGTTGTGGTAGCAACTGGTGCTTGGGTATTGGTAAAATTGCAACCAGTTTTGGCACTTTCGCCTTTGGTGACAACGGCGATGGTGTTTATCGGTGCGGTGACGGCAATTGGTGCTAGTTTAATTGCGATCGCCCAAATTGATATCAAACGATCCATCTCTTACTCCGTCAGCACCTACATGGGCTTAATCTTCATCGCTGTAGGAACGCAGCAAGCTCAAACAGCGCTAATGTTAATGTTGACCTACGCCTTGGCAATGGCGCTGTTGGTCATGAGTACGGGTGGGATAGTTTGGAATAACATCACGCAGGATCTCACCCAATACGGGGGTTTGTGGTCGCGCCGACCGATATCCGCTCTATCCTATATTGTCGGTGCTTTCGGTTTGTTAGCAGTACCGCCCTTGGGAAGTTTCTGGGCTTTGCTGCAATTGGCAGACCATCTTTTCACAAATGAACCTTGGTTATTTGGCGTTTTGCTCACAGTTAACGGTTTGACTGCCTTTAGCTTAACTCGCGAGTTTGGCTTGATTTTTAGTGGCAAGCCCAAACAAATGACAGAGCGATCGCCAGAAGCATTTTGGCCGCTGACATTGCCAACTGTAATTTTAATGGGCTTCACCCTACACCTGCCATTACTGTTGTTGCAATGGCAATTGTTGCCAAACTGGTCTTCTTTAAATATAGCCACTGCATTTTTGCTAATTTTGTCCAGTGCGATCGGTTGTGGCGTCGGTAGTATAATTTATCTGAATAACAATTGGCCCAAACCCGTAGAGTTAGCTTGGAAACCGCTGCAAGATTTATTAGCATACGACTTCTACACCCCCAAACTTTATCGAATCAGTATCGTGTTTGTCGTTGGCTTAGTATCTGCGATCGTTAGTGCGATCGACCGTTACTTGGTGGATGGATTGGTTAACTTAGTTGGTTTAGCCACAGTCTTTAGCGGCCAAAGCTTAAAGTACAATGTTTCCGGACAAGGGCAGTTTTACGCCCTGACAATCTTGTTTGGACTAATTTTGTTAGGCATCTTAGTAAGTTGGCCTTTCCTGTCTCATCTTTCCCTGATTGTTACTGGTTGATAAAAAGATGTCGATAGCCACTGAAAATCGGCTAAATTTATCAACACCATCTCAAGATTTAGGCAAAATAAAGTTTTTCAAGGTGTGAGGAACGTAATGAACAAAACAAGCCAGCAGCTTGGTGTTTCTAGGAGAAATTTACTTAAATTTGGCGCAGTTGCTTTAGGTACAAGCGTAGTAGCATCTCAAGTCGGTTCGCAATTAATTGCCCCAGAACCAGCAGTTGCCCAGAATGACATGAGCCCTGACGAAGCTCTGCAAAGATTAATGGATGGGAACCAACGCTTTATCGGCGGAAAACCTATAAACCCCAACCGAAGCTTAGCTCGCCTGAGACAAGTTGCCCAAACTCAAAAGCCGTTTGCTGCTCTTCTAACCTGTGCAGATTCCCGAATCCCAGCTGAGATTCTATTTGACCAAGGGTTTGGAGATTTATTTATGTGCCGTGTGGCTGGTAATGTAGTGACTCCAGAAGAAATGGGCAGCCTTGAGTTTGGCACATTAGTATTAGGAGCCAAGCTGCTCATGGTAATGGGACATAAAAAATGCGGTGCTGTAGATGCCACAATAAAAGGCGCACAAGTTCCCGGTCAAATAGGCAGTTTGCTAGATGCAATTAAACCGGCTTTACAAATTTCAAGAAGTCTAGATAAAGATCGCCTAGAAAGCACAACTAAAGCTAATGTTTTGGTTCAAGTTGAAAATTTGAAAAAATCGTCAGTCATATCCCAGTTAATTAAGGAAAATAAACTGAAAGTTGTCGGCGGTTATTTCGATTTCGATACTGGTGTTGTCAGTATGGTTAGTTAAACGCGATCGCACGTGTCGGAGTTCATTATTCTGCTTAAGTTTAATGGACTCCGCCCAAACAAAAAATAAACGATTTGGTAGACTATAATATGCTCAGTGCATTAATTTGGATACCTGTTTTTGGAGCAGCTTTAGTAGGATTTTGGCCGGGAACAAAAACGCCATCGCAATTGCGATCGATCGCTTTAACGATTGCCAGCGTTACACTTTTGTGGACATTTTGGCTGCTTACCCAATTCAATATCGCCAATCCAGGAATGCAGTTTATTGAATTCCTTCCCTGGATTGAACCTCTGAAATTGAATTACAAACTCGGTGTAGATGGTTTATCTTTGCCGCTGTTATTTATCAACAGCTTGCTAACTTGGTTGGTGATTTATAGTGGCACTCAACAGCAAGCGCGACCCCAGCTTTATTACGCCTTGATTTTGCTAGTTAATGCTGGTGTAGCTGGCGGTTTCCTCGCGCAAAACTTGCTGCTGTTCTTCCTATTTTACGAGTTGGAACTGATTCCTTTTTATCTATTAATTGCCGTTTGGGGAGGACAAAAGCGGGAATACGCAGCCATGAAGTTCCTGCTTTACACGGCAATTTCCGGATTTTTGATTTTAGGTGCTTTCTTAGGGATGGCGTGGTTGAGCGAAACAACCACTTTCGCCTACGAATCGCTGACAACCCAAAATTTACCCTTGAATGCACAGCTAATATTGCTGACAGCAATATTGGTGGGATTCGGCATCAAAATTCCTCTCGTACCTTTGCATACTTGGTTGCCAGATGCTTACACAGAAGCTTCTCCAGCTGTAGCGATTCTTCTCGGCGGCGTACTTGCCAAATTGGGAACTTATGGTTTAGTGCGTTTCGGTTTAGAACTATTTCCACAAGCTTGGGCAACTGCGTCACCTGGAATAGCGATTATAGGCGCAATTAGTGCAGTTTATGGGGCATTGAGCGCCATCGCCCAAAAAGATATCAAACGCATGGTAGCTTATAGTTCGATCGGTCACATGGGCTATATACTTTTAGCCTGCGCCGCCGCCACACCTCTAAGCTTAGTTGGTGCAGTCAGCCAAATGGTTGCCCACAGTTTAATCCTGGCAATTCTCTTCCATTTAGTCGGAGTAATCGAAACAAAAGTCGGCACTCGCGATTTGGATCTTCTCAACGGTTTAATGAGTCCGATTCGCGGTTTACCCCTCACCAGCGCCCTATTAGTTTTGGGAGGAATGGCAAGTGCGGGTATCCCTGGCTTAGTGGGATTTGTCGCTGAGTATTTAGTCCTGCAAGGCAGTTTTTCAAGCTTTCCAGTCGCAACGCTTATTTGTGTAGTTTGTAGCGGTTTAACAGCAGTTTATTTCGTCATTCTGCTCAATCGCACCTGTTTCGGCAAATTAGATAACAAAATCGGCTACTATCCCAAAGTAAATTGGCAAGAGCGCACGCCTGCTTTCATTTTAGCCGCTCTCATTTTATTATTAGGGATACAACCGACTTGGTTAGTGCGTTGGAGCGAACCGACAACAGCGGCAATTGCCGCATCTTTTCCCGCTAATACCTATCAAATTGCTTCCGTTTCTCAGGATTCAGAAGTTAAGTAAAACGTAGGGTGGGCATTACCCACCCGAAAACCTCAGCACTCAGCACTTCCTATGACTCCTTCACCCCAACTAGAGCAAAAACAGCAAAGTCATAGCTGGATGA
>NZ_JACJUP010000044.1:0-13711 GCF_014748295.1 Planktothrix sp. FACHB-1355
TAAATCAATTAAATTATCTGCGCTGGCGGCAATGTATTGACCGTCAGGGCTGAAAGCAACACTCCAAACTCTAGAACCGTGAGCCTTGAGGTGTTTGTAGGGTTTGGTTTCAAAAAGGTTCATACCGTCAACCCTCCATAGGTTAACAGCCCCATCATCACCTCCCGATGCCAAAAGCTGTATAAATTCTGACTTGTGGGCAGGCGAAAATCCGGGCTCGAAGCGATCGGTAGAGGTCACATTTAGCCTGCCGAAGGCAACATCAAGCACCATCGCACTATGCCCTTGAAGAGTTTTGCTGGCAGTGCCATCTAAACGCCAAAGTTTCACCGTATTGTCGTCACCTGCCGATGCCAGTATCTGACCGTCAAGGCTGAAGGCGATGCCATTGATTCCACCAGTAGTGTGTGCTTGGATGGTTTTAAGCAAAGTACCATCCGATCGCCAAAGTTTGATTGTTTGGTCTGCACCCGCAGAAGCGATCGGCTCACCGTCAGGACTGAAAGCGATACTCGAAATCGACGCCGTATGACCGTTAAGGGTTTTTAGCAGCGTCGCAAACGGTTTCCAGAGTTTAACAGTGGTATCGGAACTTGCCGAAGCGATCGTCTCACCGTCTGGGCTAAAGGTAACATCCCATACAGTAGCGCTGTGTTCCCTAAGCGTTCTCAATAAAGTTGGCTCTTTTAAAGTAACTTCCGGAGGAGCCTGAAATATTGGTAGCTTTCTTTTGCCTTCTGGAACAGTTTTAAACATTATCGGCTCAGAAGTCGGCTCAGAAAGTTTAAAAATATTACCGTTGTAAAAGCCAGAAAAAATGCCATCCAACTTCCAAAGTTTGACCGTTTTATCTGAGCTTGCCGAGGCAAGGATCTGACCGTCTGGACTGAACGCCACTCCATGCACTTCCGCTTGGTGTCCTTTGAGCGTTCGCAATAATTTACCGTCTCGTTTCCAAAGCTTAATGGTATTATCAGCGCTTCCAGAGGCGATCAGCTTTCCGTCAGGGCTAAAGGTAACATCCCAAACAGATGCCTGATGACCTTCCAGACTTTTCACAAAAGTACCGTCCGTTTTCCACAGTTTGACGGTGGCATCTACACTGCTAGAAGCGATTGTCTTACCGTCCGGACTGAAGGCAACATTCCAGACGCTACCGCGATGTCCCAGCAATGTTTTCAACAAAGTGCCATCCCGTTTCCAAAGTTTAACGGTTTTGTCTGCGCTGGCAGAAGCTAGAACCTCACCGTCGGGGCTGAAGGCAACGTGCCAAACAGCCGCACGATGTCCTAAGAGGCTCCCTGCTAAAGTGCCGTCCAGATTCCACAGATTCACGATTCCATTTACATAGGCAACCGCAATCTGGTGACCGTCTGGGCTAAACTGCACTCCGTAGGCTACCGAATCGTATTTTATAGTTCTGATGATGCTACCGTCTCGCTTCCAGAGTTTGACAGTTTTGTCGTTGCTGGCAGTTGCTAGAGTCTTTCCATCCGGACTGAAGGCAACGCTCAAAATAGCGCCCGTATGTCCTGACAGGCGGTTGAATTCCAAAGCTCCATAAACTGTCTGTTGCAGTGCATTTTCAACTTGAGTCTCGGTTTCTATATCTGTATTCTGGGTTGTAGAAAGCTTGAAAACATTACTGCCCCATGAGCTTGTTGTTAATGTTCTCCCTTGCAATCGTTGTTTTGCTTTGATGGCATCTACCAGCCCATCTAATGTTTGATGGGAGGCAAACAATCCTTGAGATGATGAAGCGAGTGCCTGAACTTCACTAATTCTGGCGTGCCATTCGCTCACGACGGCTTTGCGGTATTGCCAGAAAACTGCCGCTCCCAATCCAATGGCGATCGCTAATGCAATACTCAGTACGGCAATAAATAATTTTCCTAGCAGGGCACTTTCTTTTTGTTGTGCCAGTCTCTTTTGTTCCTCTGCCAGTCGCGCTTCTACTTCTTCCGCTCGTTCTGCCTCCAATCGGATCTCAACCTCTCGCCTGTCGAGTTCTTGAGACACAGCTAAAAACTGATAATCTAAGTCGCTCAAACTTTTGCCTCGCGACCACGATTGGGCATCTGTTAAGGCTTGTCCGCGCAACAACCGCGATTCATCTGTTCGATTGGAAGCTATCCAAGCATCAAATACCTGCGAGTAAGGGCGCAGCGAACTTAGTTGTTTTTCTACCCATTCTAAATTAAAAACTTCTTGATAAATCCGGTTTCTAATCTTCAGTTTTCCCTGGTCTTTGACTACCAAACCAGATAGCAACAAATCCACTTGTTCTTGCGAGTCATCCGTCTGTACTTCTGTACCTTGTAATATATGCTGGTACAGCCCCAACAATCTTCCCGCACGAAGCTCGTTTCTCAAAAGGCGATCTCTTATCGTCCGCAAATGTTCTGGCTCATCTTGGGATTCCCATTTGTGAATGATGCGCTCTCGCACCAAATTTTCTACCCAAAAAGCCTCTGTTCCCGGAGGAAGAGTTAAGTTATCGCTGAGTGCATCTTGAACTGTCCAAACCACTAATTGACATAATTTTTGGGTTAGAAATGGTTGTCCTGTTGTCCAAGCTAGTATCTCTTTGAGAATGTTTTGAGGATTACTTACCTTTCCCTCTAGTCCTTGCGCTAGCGGTTGCGCTTCTGCTAATGTAAAACCGTGTAAATCGATTGCTTTGCCAATATTAAAAGGCGTTCTATTTTTATCTTTTATTAAATCCGAAGGGCTTGTTACACCAAACAGTGCAAAGCTTATGCGGTTATATTCTGGATTGATTGCTCGTTGATTATAACAATAGCGAATTAGCGCAAAAAAATCATCTATTGGAAAATTTAAACTGATAATACTATCGATTTCATCTATAAATATAAACAATCTTCGTGTGGGGAATTGCTTCAGCAATAATTCAGCAATAAACTCGCCTAGCTTTTGTAAAAGCGAGTATTCTTCTTTTTCTTGCCACCATAATTTTAAGTTAATTTTACCCAAGCAACCGAACCCCAACCACAGATCTCCCACGACTCCCTTATACCACTGCAAAGGCGTAATATTCTCACTACCGATCCGAGTCATGTCAATGCTAGTACAGAGGCAACCTTCTTTTTCTAATTGATATTTTGCTCTCACAAGCAGAGAAGATTTCCCCATCTGACGGGAGTTAAACACATAACAGAATTCACCTGCTTTCATTGCTTCATATAATTGTGAATCAGCAGAACGGACAACATATGTAGGATCGCCATTGTGAAGACTGCCACCAACTTTATACCTGATAAAAGCCATTTAGGTAGCTCCAAAATTTTATAAGTTTGCAGTATCTTATCCTGGCTATTGCAACAATAATACTTTTCATAAATTGAGCATTATTTAAATAATGTATATATATTTATCCCGGTAAATACGCATATTTATGTCTGCTCGAATTCACAGCTAACAGTGCGTTATCTGTGAGCTTTTCCTTAGCAAGGATAGCGCTCATTAGACATCTCCAAAAATTCTTGTGGGGTAGGCATCCTGCCTGCCTTTGAGATTCCTTTGGAGGAGATGTCTATTAGGAAAGTTTTTCGCATTTGTCAAACCATTTTATTAAGGGTAATGCTTACCAGTTTTAGAGTCAAAGAGATGGTGAGAAAGGGGGGTTCTTTTATGGGAGGATGTTCGATGTAAAGTTTAGAGTCTAGGGACACAGTGCGGCTGGTAAATTCCGGAACTGCTTAAAATATAAACTTTTTTATGCAATTAGGGATAGTTTCTTCTTCAAACAACTTTACTTTAAACCATTGACAAATTTACATATTTATGATCCAGTCGTGATTTCAGCTGTTGCTGAGGAGGTAACTAGAGTTATGTAACAAAAAAGACTATCTTGTGTTTGTGCTGTCAAACCCGGTTTTTGAGACTGGTAGGTCAATGTAACCGCAATACTGCTTACGATCGCGTTCTTACTAGCAGCAGTTAGAGCCCCTTCCCTGACAATTACCAGCTATAGTGGAAAATAGCTGGCTGGGTACTACGCTTTTATGTATTGATAAATCAAATTATGCCAATAGATCTAATTATTTGGATTGCTGCTATAGTTGTAGCTGGTTTAGTGTTTACCTTGTTGCTTAAAGTAGTGAAAGCAACTATTAAAACTGCTATTACTATCGCTATAATAGTTTTGATTTTGCAGTTATTCTTTGGCATTGGCCCCAATCAGCTTTGGCAGCAGATTATTTATATTCCCCAAGCATTTTGGCAAGCAGTAACTGACAAATAAGCACATAAAAAATACTCCCTTTATTTCAGGTAAAGAGAGTGTCTTAAAGCATTTACAATTTGGTGGAAAGTCTGACTAAGGCATCTTTTACTGCTGGTGGCAATTGGCGCATAATCTTACCTTTTTCGCGATCGACTGCTACCAACGTTACCCGCGCCGATAAATATAGTTCTTCTCCATCTAAGGACTGAATTTGGTTATCCCAATTGAGGCGCACGCCGTCGATTTCTGCCATTCGCGCCTTAACTTTTGCAGTCATTCCCATTCGCAGGGGGCGATGATAGCGCACGGTAAGTTCTACCACAGGTAGATCGCAACCCAAAGCTACCAAATCCGCAAATTCAATGCCAATCGATCGCAAACATTCTACCCGTGCTTCTTCCATCCAAGCAATGTAAGAACCGTGCCAAACGTTGCCTGAATAGTCGGTGTGGTGAGGTTGTACACGGATTGGATATTCAAACCACGTTCCCGTTACCATTTCCCGCAGGGTTTGAATAGCGCCAGTGGGTGGAAGTTGAAGTTGTTCGCTCATCTTTCAGCGGTCAGTTGTTAGTTGTTAGTTGTCAGTTGTCAGTTGTCATTATTATTTTTTTGACTTTTGACTTTTGACTTTTCTATCCCTTAACTATTTTATCGCGGTTTGATAACTTTGGGAGCGGCAACGGCTGCCACAATACTCGTATCAATAAGGAATTTATCTGCATCGTAAACGCCAGACCAAGCTGCGAGAAGACGAGCTGCCAGTCTTAACAGCTCCGCTTCGGAATTTAGCCCCCATAATGTAGCTAAAGGTGAGTCATTTTCATATCCGGAAGAGCTGTGACGATCGCCCAAAGCCAGCCGCCATCCTACAGGTATACCGGCTATGCTGTTATAAGCTCCAGAAATAGCACCTGCGATCGCACCGGTAATCTGCGCTTGCGGACAGCGAGAAGCCCGAATAACGCTAAGGCGGAGATCTTCCAGCGTACTCAAGAAACAGTAAAAAGCCAAGGCAATAGCGGCATTAGGACGTGGTGCGGAATGACGGGGCATCAAAGTTGCCAAAGTCATTTCTAATCCAGCGCCTTCATCTAATAAACTTTGGACTTGTTTAAGCTGCTGTACCAGTGGCGTTTCGACATCAAGATACTCAAGCGTTTGCGGAATGAGGGTAGCGGGATCGAGTTTTTCTTTCAGTGCCAGCGCGATCGCATATCCGACAGCTAAAGTGCCATCTTTCAGCACAGAATCATCTTGCCACACATCTGCCACTTGATGTAAATTTTGTCGCAGTTTGGCTTCATCTTCATGGAAAAATAAAGCTACCGGCACAGTCGCAACGATGCCGGAACCAGAAACGCTTTTTGGTGGAAAGTAAGATGAAGCGGTGATATCCTGATGCTTTCCTGTGTCTGTGGGGGAAGGTAGCGTTTCTTCAGGAGACTCGCGCCAATCGGCTAAATCTAACTTTCCTTGTCGGATCAAGCCTTCAGTACCGCGCACAACTAAACGACCCCAGCTATACAGCTGCCCAGAAGGTTGCTTTACACCCAGCTGCCACGAGTTACCGTAAGCGCCCCAAATTTCTCCTACAGCAGCGCCCAGCAAGGCACCGCGAAACCTGCTTAATAGAGAGTACTGCATCAATCTATTTTATGAGCAACTGCAATGACACCGAGATTCGTCATAGTAACTTAATTTATCTTTGCCAAATACCTATCTTTTGTTAGAAGTCTAATACTATTAAGCAGTTTAGCCTGAGATCGGTAGGAAATGGGGAATGAGTGTAGGCGACGATCTTGAAAAGACGGTAATGCGATCGGTAATTGGCGATCGTTTTGCTTGTCTGTTGTGCTTGTATCTTCGCCATTTCTCCATCACCCATCGCCGATAGCTGTATTAACTATGTTCGATCCCAGCCAAATACTCGCTGCCAAAATTGACCAGATTGTAGAAAAGTGGATGGATGCTGTCCGCAAAGACAAGCACGTAGAAAGTGCAAAGAATCTATCGGATACGGCGTTGAGCAATTCTTTGACAATCTTGCTCGATCAGTTAGTCAAAGCGCTGTCTCACTCTCAAGCAGAGAATAGGACAACTATTATAGATGCGAGTGTAGAGCATGGCACCCATCGCGCCAAGGAAGGATTCGATCCAGCAGAAATTACCTGGGAATACAGTATACTGCGGCGAGTGATTTTTTCGGAAATAGAACCGGAGCTACTTCAATGTCCTCCCCAAGAAATTACACGAGCGCTTGACTTGATTAATGGAGTGATAGACGAAGCGATATCCCAGTGTTTCAAAAGTTATGTGGAAGGGCGATTGGAGGAGATCGATCGCATTCAAGCGCAATTAAGCCTCACCAATCAGGAACTCAAGCGGTTAGTTCGCGCCAGTCAGGACAGCCTTGCATATATGGCCCACGAGTTTAAAACACCGCTTACGGCTATTATTGGCTTCTCCGATACGTTTTTGCGCCAGCAACGAAAAGCCGTTAAATCGGAAGATTCCCTTCCTAACATCCGCAACATCGAGCGAGTGCTAGATGGTGGACGACACTTGCTCCACATAGTAAACGATGCGCTGGAACTTGCTCGCTATGAATCCGGTCAAATCAAACTCAATCTAGTTCCCACACAGGTAAGTCTCATTATTGACGAAGTTACCGAAATGATTAAACCCCTAGCACAAGCAAAGAATTTGGATCTGCAAGTTAATTGCGATCGCGCTCCCGTCGAAGCGATCGTAGACCCTCTGCGGCTACAAGGGATTTTAATCAATCTGCTCAGTAATGCCGTTCGCTATACAGATAGAGGTTGTGTTATAATAGAATGTCTCGCACAAGCAGACCAAAAGTGGTCGATTCGTATTACCGACACGGGAATTGGGATAGCGCCTCACGATAGAGAACGCATTTTTGAACCTTATTCCCAAGCTTTTGGAAAAGATGCTCGTCGGGATAAAGAAAGCACAGGTTTGGGACTGGCAATTGTGGCCCGATTAGTCAAACTGCTCCAGGGTGAAATTCACCTTGATTCTCAAAAAGGTGTCGGGTCTACTTTTACAGTGACTTTTCCGCTCCAGATTACAGCCTAGCGAAGTTTTGCCGAAGAAATCACACCTAAGCTGATGTTTGAGATTTCCGGATCTCGTTAACCAGAGCTTGTAACCCCAAACGGTAACTTTCCGCGCCAAAACCGCTGATTTGCCCAATCGCAACAGACGCAATCCAGGAATGATGCCGAAATTCTTCCCGCTTATAGATGTTACTCAGATGAACCTCTACAGTGGGTAGCGCAACGCCTGCGATCGCATCCCGAATCGCTACACTGGTGTGGGTATAGGCACCTGCATTAATCAGAATGCCTTGATGACGCCCCAAAGCACCGTGAATTGCATCTACTAAGATGCCTTCGTGATTCGACTGTAGCGCTGTTACCTCAGCGGTTAACACCTGCCCTTCTTTTTCTAGCAGGCGATTGATTTCATCTAAAGTTACACTACCGTAAACTCCTGGTTCTCGTTGTCCCAGCAAGTTTAAATTCGGGCCATGCAGTACCAGAATACTTAGTTTTTGCAATTTAGTTTTTGCAATTGTTTAACTTAATTCAGACGGACTAGCGGCGACGCCCTGGTTCGTTTACAGGAATGGGAATCGGTTCTGGTTCCGGTTGAACCTCTGGGCCGAGCAGCACTTCGAGAATTTTACGTGCCCATTCCTTCAGCGTTTCCAGTATATCTTCGATAAGGTCCATTGAAAAGACAGCTCCTTCAATACTGCCTGAGTCTTCCGCTCTAGAGCGAAACACCCAGTATTAAGTCTGAGGTTTTGAGAACTCAACCAATATTTTTGTATCTAAATATACAAAAATTTTCCAGCATGGTTGCACTGGTTATTGAGTTCTTTACTTTATGATAACCAATAAATCCTACAAGGTTAAGGATTGTTAATAAATTTTCAATAGTTTAGGACAACAAATAGCGACGCAAGCGATCGAGAGCGCTACAAGTGCTGAAGTGGCGAATTAAAGAGCGGTCTTGCAGTGGATTAAAGCGATGCTCGCAACTTTCCACCAAGCCGTTTGGCCCGGCCAACCCGATGTAGACCAAACCTACAGGCTTAGTTTCCGTACCGCCGCCCGGACCGGCTATTCCCGTAATACTGAGTCCCCAAGTTGTAGAGAGGAGCGATCGCACACCTGCTGCCATTTGCTTGGCCACCGTCTCGCTCACAGCCCCATATTGAGCTAAGTCATCCGGATTCACTCCCAACAAGGAAATCTTGACCTGATTATCATAAGAAATTATCCCTCCTTGGAAATAAATAGAACTTCCGGGGACAGAAGCGATCGCACTACCCAAACCGCCGCCAGTGCAGGATTCTGCAACGGAGAGAGTTTCATTGGCTGCTTGGAGGAGTTTTCCCACTACCGAAGCCAGAGAGTCGTCATCTGCGCCGTAATAATCCAGACCGGCAATTTGTTGCAGTTGTGCTGCTACTGGCGATATCATTTCGTCAGCCAACTCAGCAGACGCAGCTTTAGCAGAAACTCGCAATTTCACCTCACCCATACTCGCATAAGGAGCAACAGTTGGATTTGAGAGATTCAAAAAAGGAGCAACTTTTTCCGCCAATGCCGCTTCGGCAATGCCCCAAAATTTTAACATCCGGCTTGCAATAATTTCTTTACCCCAACCTTGACTTTTCAGGTAAGGGACAGCAGTTGCTTGCCACATCCGCTGCATTTCAAACGGCACACCTGGAAACGTGAGGATAGTAAGGTTGGGGCGGGGTTGCCAGATTATACCGGGCGCTGTTCCCCACTGATTCGGTAGAATTTCTGCGCCTTGAGGAATAAGGGCTTGTTTGCGGTTGCTGGGAGTCATTTCGCGTCCGCGCCGATTATATTTGTCGGCGATATCTGCGAGAATTTCTGGCCGTTCTTCTAGAGGGACGCCAAAAAAGTCCGCAATAGTTTCCGTCGTAAGATCGTCAGGAGTGGGGCCAAGACCGCCAGTAAAAATGAGGATCTCAGATCGATCGCACGCAATAGCCAGCACTTGTTGGAGGCGTGCGGGGTTATCTCCCACAACCGTTTGGTAATAGTGAGGAATTCCGAATTGAGCTAATTGCTGGGCTAAAAACTGGGCATTGGTATTGAGAATATCACCCAGCAGTAACTCAGTTCCGACACAAATAATTTCTGCGGTCATTTTAGGTGTACTTCGACTGGGGACTAGGGACTGGGAGGGGAAAAATTTTCATTCTTCCTCCTAGCAATGTATTGCCATACCTTCCAACTGGTAAAACCCAGCAGCAAGGTTCCAGCTAAAGCATAGAGTAGCCCATGAGGTACGCCAGCAAAAGCCAATGCCCAACTGCCCGCCCACAGAGTTAAGGAATAGATAAACAATACCGTCAAGCGGTGTGATAAACCAGCCTTGAGGAGTCGGTGATGCAGATGTCTTTTATCGGCAATAAACGGAGATTTACCGTGACGCAGACGATCGAGGATCACAGCCGACATATCCAAAATCGGTACTGCTAAAATCACATAAGGCAGAGCGAAAGAAGTGAAAGCTGTAGTTTTTACCAAACCGATCACACCAACGCCAGCCAAGGTAAAGCCCACGAAGTAAGCACCGCCATCCCCCATAAAGATTTGGGCTGGGTTGAAGTTATAGCGGAGAAAACCTAGCAGCGCACCTGCCAAGGCTGCCACAATTAAGGCTGCGGCTGGTTGACCCATAAACAAGCTGACAATCAGCATCACGAAGGCGGCAATACCTGACACACCGGCGGCTAAACCATCCAAACCATCGATCCAGTTAGTGGCGTTGACCATACCTACTAACCAAAGTACCGTGATCGGCAGACCGATCCAATCTGGCAATGGCAGTGCGTCCTGAAAAGGCATGGAGAGAAAATTAATTTGCACACCAGCTTTCCAAGATGCGCTGGCGACGATTACCTCGATCAACAGCCGGGTGAAAGGTGACAAGCCAAACAAGTCATCCGCTAAGCCAATCAAGAAAAAGGCCAGACCTCCAATTGTGACACCCCAAATTTCGTACTCCTGATTTGGGGGGAGAATCTGGCCACGGGCATCTACAAAGCCGCCAGACCACCACACGACTAAAAGTGCGATCAGAGTTCCGGCGAAAATGGATACGCCTCCCAAGCGCACCATCGGGCGCTGGTGAACTTTTCGTTTGTCCGGTACGTCAAACAGTCCGCTTTTGAGGCCAAATTTGTTGACAGCTGGCGTACTCCAGAGGACAACTAGGGCAGAGACTGCAAAGGCAATCAGATGGTAGGGGTAAGGCATCTGAAATCAGTAGGAAGTGCGACAAAAATGCGTCAGGCAGAGTCTACTACATTTCAGACCTTCACTGTTCCCGCTCTCAATCCGTAAGGGAAGCGATCGAATATTTTCATAGCTGCTACGCCAGTGCGGGTACTGGTATGCTGAGGTGCGGGTACAGAGGAAAGCGATCGCATAGAGAAGCCACTCGACGGCGACATTCCTGGGCAACTGTGCCGTCTTCCGGATTGAGAAGTCGATCGGCTATGATATCGCCAATTTCGATAAACTCTGGCGTTCCCAAGCCCCGTGTGGTCATGGCTGGAGAACCCAATCGCAAGCCGCTGGTAACGAAGGGCGACTCGGTATCGAAGGGAACTGTATTTTTGTTTGTGGTGATGTTTACTTCTCCCATGAGTTGGTCTGCCCGTTTGCCGGTCATACCGATGCAACGCAGGTCAACTAGCATGAGGTGGTTATCCGTGCCCCCAGACACAATTTTAAAGCCGCGTTCTTTGAGTTGGTTCGCCAAAGCGCGGGCGTTTTCGATGACTTGCGCCGAATAAGTTTTAAATTCTGGTTTGAGGGCTTCTCCAAACGCAACTGCCTTCGCAGCGATGACGTGTTCCAACGGCCCACCTTGAGTGCCTGGAAAAACGGCTTTATCCAGTTGTTTGCCCAATTCTGGATCGTTGGTCATAATTAAACCACCTCTAGGGCCGCGCAGAGTTTTGTGAGTGGTGGTGGTGACGACGTGACAGTAGGGGAGGGGATTGGGGTGATGACCGGTAGCCACTAATCCGGCAATGTGGGCAATGTCGGCTAGCAGGTAAGCACCTACTTCGTCTGCGATGCTGCGGAATTTGTCAAATTCAATGATGCGGGGATATGCTGAGTAACCGCAAACAATCAATTTGGGACGATGTTGTTTTGCCAGATCCCGAATCCGATCGTAGTCTAGTTGTTCTGTTTCTTGACTGACGCCGTAGTGACAAACTTTGAACCATTTCCCGGAAACGTTGACTGGCGAACCGTGGGTCAGGTGTCCGCCGTGGGACAAATCCATTCCCATAATCGTGTCCCCTGGTTGCAACAAGGACAGGAAAACGGCAAAATTAGCCTGAGCGCCTGAATGGGGTTGTACGTTGGTATGGGCTGCGCCGAACAGTTGTTTTACGCGGTCTATCGCCAGTTGTTCGACTTTATCGATAAACTCGCAGCCGCCATAATAGCGCTTAGCGGGTAACCCTTCTGCGTACTTATTAGTTAAAACAGAACCCTGTGCTGCTAAAACAGCTGGCGAGGTAAAGTTCTCGCTGGCAATCAGTTCCAGATGGTCGCGTTGACGCTGTAGTTCCTGCTGGATGAATTCTGCGATCGTCGGATCGGTCTGGTGCAAAAATTCTAAGTTAGTGTTAGTCACAAAGCAAATCTCTAGGAAAGCAAAAGAAGAAATCGTAATGCGCGGTCGATCTATCCCACCCACGCTTGTGCAGTCGCTCTTGTCAAGCGTGCCGCGTCCATCATCATAACCGTTTAAGCTAAATTGGACAAAGTTACCTGTCTCAATTTTCGACTCTTTATGAAGGCTCTCACCTTCAAGGGTGCAACGGCTGCACTCACTATCCCCTCTGCTGTAAAAGCATTGGGGAATACTTTTCGGATGATATTCAAGCTGCCATTGATGTCAGCATTGATCGGTTTACCGCTGGCAGTTTTGTACAGACCTCGCTTTCAGCCTCAGAGGACTTTGGCAATGCTTCAGAAGTCCATTCAATTTCCACGCAATGACTTTCAAAAAACGCCTGATACAGGGCGAAGTTGAAACTAACTCTTTACGAATCCGGTGTTAGGGGGTTTCAACCCACGGCAAATTAGGTCTGTATCTTAAGTTAGCTGTAACTATTATCACACAAAAAGCAAAGCCGCCGTTCAACGGCGGGGTGAAGAGACCCAGGAATTTCGATGATTTTACACTATCGCCCAAGAACCCTGGCATACAATGAATTCAGTGGCATCGACCCTATGAGGGAGGTGTGAAATGCTTGTCATGGTAATGGAGGATGGGATCGTTCCCTCCCAAATCGTTTGTCAAAACTGTTTGCTGGCCGATCGCAGCGGTCAACCCCGCTGGAGGGGCGGTCAACTCCGCTGCGGTCATGCAATCCGCAAACTCGCCGAAAATCAACCAGAGCAGTACGAGTGCCAAATGGGCTTCCGAGTTACCAACATTGAATAATCTCGGTGTCTGGAATTTAATTTTTTTAATCTGTAGACGTCGAGAGTGTTTTGGAACTAAGATCGTTCCAAGCTCTAGGCTATTTTATGGCCTTTTCTCACCTAATCAAAAAGTACCAATTTAATTTTGATAGGAGAATAACCGATGACTTGGCGCGGACGCACTTCCATCCCAGATCGCCTTTGGTCTTGTGTAGTCTACATTCTACCTCTAATTGAAGTGTTTGTATTGGGAATATTCTTAATGGCAAAGTTTCCCATAATAGGACTGTTTTATGTACCTCTATTTCCGGTTATGTATGTGTATGCCTTTTTAGGAAGTCAGATCCCGTATTTTAGTTTCATGGTATTTTTGGCTTTGTACTTTTTCCTGGTGAGAAATGGAAAAATTAACCATTTTATTCGCTTCAACATCATGCAGGCTTTGATGCTGAGTATCGTAGTGCAACTATTTTTGACAATTATGGAGCTTTTGAATCTATTGTACCTACCGAGTATGTACAGTTTGCTAGTATCCGGAATTCCGCAAGGTAGCAGCTCATCTGCATTTATATTGGAGATAGTTTTAGATGCCATATTCATCGGAATAGTGGCTAGCTGTTTATATTCTATTGTCCAAGCTTTGAGGGGAGTTTATGCAGAAATTCCTGTAATTTCTGAAGCTGCTTATGTACACAGCCGCAGTTGCTGCGATTAATTAATTTGGTGAGAGTAAAAAGGCTTTTTTGTCCCAGTTCCGTTGGCCTTGTTTAAAGTCTGGCGTAATTAGTCCGGAAAACGGATTTTTTAGGCTGGGAATTAAGCATAGGTCAGGAATTATGGTAAAATCAATTAGGTTTACTTATCACAGAATGTACAGGAAAACGCTAAGCAAGGAAAAGAGGGCTTTTAAACAGTGGATTTCTTCACAAGTTCT
>NZ_JACJUP010000440.1:0-4980 GCF_014748295.1 Planktothrix sp. FACHB-1355
CTGCCCCTGACAAAGCTGATTAAACTACTACAGATATTCTGGCTGCTTTTACAGTTATAGTAGTCTGGCTGTTAAGCATTTCTATTGTCAACCCTCATCGGTTATCGGTCATCAGTAAAGGCTCAAAAGTCAAAAACACTTTTGAGGCTTGAGAAATGACAGTTTTATTGCGAACCAAACTGGACATTGGCAAAGTATGGCCTCCCATCAATCGCCTAGTATTACCCAAAACCTCGCCTGGTTGTACCGAGGCGTGAGTGAAATTTTTCCCAATCTTACAGATTCTCAAAATCGTCATGAAAATTTGGTCGAACGGTTAGCGCAGACAAATCGGCCCTTGCGAGTCAAGTTGGGGATTGACCCCACAGGTGCAGATCTCCACTTAGGCCATAGTATCCCAGTCCGAAAGTTGCGGGCATTTCAGGATGCCGGTCATACAGCTGTCCTCATCATTGGTGATTTTACCGCTCGCATCGGCGATCCCACCGGTAAATCGGAGGTGCGCCAGCAACTGACACCGGCACAAGTGGCGCAGAATGCCCAAACTTATCTCGAACAAGTGCGCCCAATTCTGGATTTTGATACGCCCGGACGGCTGGAAATTCGCTATAACTCAGAGTGGCTCTCCAAGCTGGATCTGGCCAAGATTATGGATTTGCTATCCACGATGACTGTAGGACAGATGTTGGCCAAAGAGGGTTTTGCCCTGCGCTACGAGAAAGAAAGCCCTATTTATCTGCACGAGTTTCTCTACCCGTTGATGCAGGGTTATGACTCTGTGGCAATTGAGGCGGATGTGGAGTTGGGAGGAACAGACCAGAAGTTTAATATTGCTGTCGGCAGAGATTTGCAAAGATATTTCGGTTTATCGCCTCAGTTTGGAATGTTGATGCCAATTTTGATCGGTACTGATGGCGTGCAGAAAATGTCGAAGTCTCTGGGCAATTATGTGGGTTTGCGGGAAGATGCGCTGACAATGTACCAAAAGCTGCGACAAACGCCAGATATTTTGGTGGAGCAGTATTTTGAGTTATTGACGAATATCCCTTTAGATACATTGCCAGAAAATCCACGCGATCGCCAAATTCTTCTGGCTTTGGATATCGTTACCCAGTATCACGGCAAGGAAGCTGCCGAAAAAGCTAAAGAAGATGCGGAAAAAATAGCTCGCGGTAAGACGGAACAAGCCGAAGCATTACCCGAATTTTCCCTAGAAAATATCCAGTTTCCCGCTAAATTGTTCTATATCGTCAGTGCCAGCAAACTGTGTAAAAGCAGTTCGGAAGCTCGACAGAAGATTCAAGAGGGAGGAGTGCGACTGGATGGCGAAAAGGTGACAGATGTAAATCTTAGCTTTGATTCTCCAGCTTCTTTGCAAGGACGGGTGTTGCAAGTTGGCAAAAATAAGTTTGTCCGCTTGGTCAATCCAAATTAGCTGTTCGGGAAATTGGCGATCGGTAAATTAAGTAATGGCCAACAATAACAAGATTATCGTTCCCTTGGATGTACCAACTCAAGAGCAAGCGATCGCTCTGGTTGAAAAACTGCCCCAGGTAACATTCTGGAAAGTCGGTTTAGAGCTATTTGTCAGTACCGGCTCGGAAATTCTGACCATCTTGAAAGAGCGACAAAAGCGCATTTTTCTGGATCTCAAATTTCACGATATCCCCAACACCGTCGCTGGTGCTTGCCGCGCTGCTGGTAGGTATGGAGTAGATTTACTCACCATCCACGCCACTGCCGGTCGTAAAGCCTTACAGGCAGCTAAGGCGGCAGTTGCGGAAGGTGCGGCTGCTTCTGGCTATTCACCACCAAAGTTAATTGCCATCACGCTATTAACAAGTTTGAATTCGCGGGATTTAGCTTTTGACCTCAAAATTCCCCTAGAATTACCAGAATATGCTTTACAGATGGCGCTGTTAGCTCAAGAAGCGGGTTTGGATGGGGCAGTTTGTTCGCCCCAAGAAGTAGCGCAATTGCGACAAACTTGCGGCGATCGCTTTCTGTTAGTATGTCCGGGAGTGCGACCGAAGTGGGCTGAAGCTGGAGATCAACAGCGAAATCTCACGCCAGCAGAAGCTATTAAAGCAGGAGCCGATTATCTGGTGATCGGTCGTCCCATCACTGCTGCACCCGATCCAGTTGCCGCTTTTGAACGCATTTGCGACGAGATTTAAAAGTGAAAAGCCAAAAGTACTTTCCCAGACAGATTTTTAGGAATAAAGGTAAAGTCAAAATATACAGTTTTATATGTTTGCTTTTACATTTTTACTTTTGGCTTTTTCCCGTCACTTCATCTCTAGCAGCAAAAAGAGAAAGATTTTCTTGTCCTGCGGATGTGGAAACATTAATAAATATTTTATTGCGGGATTTACCGAGTTATGCTAATAGGGTAACTCAACGAGCTAGACTTCGTGACCGCAGCCTTGATGTGTACGGTTATTTTATAGTGGCAGGTCAAGCTGAATTTTCACCACTAACCCTTGGCCCTGGCGAATATAACCCGACAACATCGCAGGGGGGAGACAATATTCAGCAGGTTTTTTTCACTACATTGCAACGCAGATATACAAGCAAAAAACCAGTTCAAATACAGGATTATCACTGGTTATTTCTGACAAAAACTGAAAGTGGTTGGCGATTGGCGATGATGTTTTCTATGACTGGGCCTTATCCGGCAGGAAGACCTCCCACTGCACCGAGAGATAGCAGTTATGGAGTTATCGGTCAGGCGATCGAAATTTGGTTGCGGGATTGCTATGCGGGAACGGTGCGATCGCAAAAGATCCAGTCAAAGCCCTAAATAGAACTATTAAACCAAACCCTACAGCACTTCACCTCCAAACAAAAAACTAGCTGGTAGTGGCTGTATCCAAAACTGCTTGCAGCCGACTTCTGAATTCTCCTTTAGGATGGCCGCCTTTAACCTCTCCCAAGATTTTAAACTCTCCTTCTGGAGAATCGCAGATCAGGTAGGTTGGCCATCCCATTTCTGCTTTATCCGGATACTGGGTTAAAAGAATTTTGCGATACTTGCGGTAAGTGGCGGTATCCTGCATTTTTACATCGATAAATTGCAAACCCAGTTCTTCAGCTACTTTCTGGTCATAAAACGACATCTTATGGCAAATGCCGCAGTCTTCAGAAGAAAATTTGATTACGGCTCTATCCATCGGTAGAATTCTCCTCGCTTTGCAAAAGGCATTTCCTTCCTTATTAAACCCTTAAGTGTTGAAGGATACAAGAGTAACCACTCTGCTTGCAGATAGATGAATAAAAACTGGGCAACTAATACCTTGTTTTTCAGGTAGTTGCGGGAGTGTGTCTTGAAACAAACGAGACTGGAATTATTATATGAACTCGACATCCCAGAAGGCAACTATTTAGGGGGATTGATTCACTACCGCCAAACCGATATGAGCAGGTTCTTTGAGATGATTGCGGCTATCGGTGAGTATGCACACAAGCACGGTTATTTTGGCGTTATTGGTTTCGATGAGCTGGAAGATAAAGACGGACAATTGTATGCGATCGATGCCAATTTCCGAGTCAACGGTTCGACTCCGATGTGCTTGCAGCGTCATACTCTATTAGGACTGGGAAAGGAAGTTGCTAAATATTCGAGTGACTACCGCATGGATGGCGCATTGGACTCGGTTCTCACAACTCTGAGAGCGCACCTCGATCGCAAAGATTTTATCATCCTGTCGGCTTTAGAGAAGTCTAAATACGGAAAAATTTACACGGAAATTTACGGGATAGTTACTGGAGAGACGATCGAGGAGATGCAGCACATCGAGCATAACTTAGAAAGTAAGGGATTGCAAGGTATTGAGTAAAATGTATACGCGATCGCTAGCAATTGATACATTAGCTTTATCCCTAAGAGAGAACCAACGCATCAAATACTCAGCCAAAATGATAGTCAAAACAGCACTACTAGGGAGTTGGTTCTCATTATGGACAAAACCCCGACATTTAAAACAGAGAAGGTGAGAAATACTCAGCATTTAATCGCAGACATAGAAATGCTAATAAACAGAATTAAGTTGCTGAGAATCCAGATAGCTTTGCATTTGATATCGCCGGAAGTTACCCCCTTTGGGGGTAACTTCCGTTAAATAAAATTTACCGATCTGCTCGCTCCGGTAAATTTGGCTCTCCCGTTTTTGTGGTAATAAGGAAAGGTTATATTATCGTAGGGTGGGTTAGGCACAGGCGATAAATTCAGCACTTTCGATCGATAATTAACTCTCCGTGCCGTCACTCACAGATCTCACATCGGTAATATAGATAAATACTTTTCACCATAAATCCCAAAGACCAGGAAATTTTGTATTTAGGATAACAAAGTTACTTAATAGGGAACTCTTCCTTAAGCGGGGGTAAGACACCTCTAAGGATGAAGTTTGAATTTTTGTGGCTGCGATTAAATGTAATTGAAGAAGCGATTTTACCTTCAACACTTACAGAAATATCGTAAAAATCGATCGGGAGCTATAGATGACATTAGCCATCATTGTTCACGGTGGAGCGAAAACCATCACCGAGGAGAAAGTTGCAGCTAACTCTCAAGGAAGGCAGACACCCAGACGAAGCAGCTCAGATGGCGATCGAAACTCTGGCATCGAAGGTGTCAGGAGAGGCTGGGTGCGTTCTGGTAGACCCGCAAGGACGGGTTGGTTGGGCCCATAATTCCACGGACATGGCTTGTGCTTATATGACCGCAGGACATGACAAAGTGGCTGTCTTTACCAAGAAAAAACAACTCGCCCATCGCTGAATTTAATTTGGATTCGATCGATCCACAACCCGTGTTTTAACCTCCGAATTGCATTCGGGGGTTTCTTGGTTTTAGTGAAAATTCCGATCTTTAAATTTATCCCAGTAAAAGCTTCACGATATCTTTGCAATCAAAAACAAGATCGGCGGCTAATATAGCTTCAGATCAAATTCTGATTCCACTAAAAACTGCCTTCA
>NZ_JACJUP010000441.1:0-4958 GCF_014748295.1 Planktothrix sp. FACHB-1355
TACTTGCTTCAAAGTTTAGCAAAATTAACTTAATTCCAGCGACACATAACGCAAATAATTACCAAACAGTACGACAAACTATTGGAAATCTAGAACCCATTTCTGCGGGGCAAGCTTCTGAAAGAGATTGGCTTCATAGATGTAGTAAACTTTCCGCTTTAAATCTGCGCCGTATTCGTGCTTCCAAACCTGGCGGAACTTGGCGAGATTGGCCTAAAGAATTAATTGCAGAATGCCACTTAAAAACAAGTGGTAAAACTTATCCAGCAGTATACGGTAGAATGGAATGGGATAAACCTAGTCCAACTATTACTACACAGTGTTTTGGTTTTGGTAATGGTCGGTTTGGTCATCCTGAACAAGATAGGGCTATTTCTCTCAGAGAAGCAGCTTTATTACAAACTTTTCCACCAGCATATCAGTTTGTACCCCCTGATGAACCAGTAGCGATCGATCTAGTAGGGCGATTAATTGGTAATGCTGTGCCTGTTAAACTAGGTCAAGTTATTGCTAAAAGTATACTAAATTATATTGAACAGTTTAGTTAAGGCGTGCCTAAAGTAGATGAATCTAAGTAGTCTTTATTTGATAAATATTGTTCAATATTTTGCAGTATTTGCCTTAAATATCTGACTGTCTTATTCTTAATTTCTAATAACTCATCTGCGGTTTTATCTCTTCCTACCTCTGCAAAAGATTTAAAACCATGTGCTAAATCATTTCTATTTGACTTAATTATCAGCAAATCTATTCCATCACCTGTTTTAGCATAGTCAGTCAGATGTGAAAATCCATACTCAGTTGCCGTCGTTCTTATTTTCCTACCATCAAGGTTCCCGGAGAAAAGATCTTCTTTATCAAATCCAGCAATAATAATGTCAATTGAAATAGCTGTTATGCTTAAAAATATTTTGTCAGGATCTCGCTTCTTTAAGTTTTTGAGTACAATTTTTTTAAGTTCAGGTCTAATTTGATCGTAAGAAACTCCTTGACTTTTTAGTTCATCAAATATTGCTTCTATCGCATTTCGCATAGTTGCTTCTACTAGATTATACAGCAACAGAAAACCGCTAGCTTTCAACGTCTTGATTAACTCAGAATCAATTTCTTTGGTTTTTGGAATTCCTCCCTTACCTTCCATAGTTAATTTAGTAGTTCCCTGCTCCAAACTCTTCAAAAACATAAAATATTTGCTCACTTCTCTAGAGCGTTCATTAAAGTCCTGAAATAATGCGCTAGTCATAATTTACCGAGAAGTTGATCGCGAACATATTCAATACGCTTAATTACTTTAGGTCTAGAGTTGCTTGCATCTGAAGTAGTATATTCCTTGAATTCTGGTGAGTCAAGCCACTTCATTGATTTCGGTACAATATCGTTCTTCTTTCTTAATGCAAGTGCAACACCTACAGAAATTGCCTCAAATCGAATGCGAGGTGTTTTTACATTACCTTTTGCTTTACTAAATCCATTGGGAAAGTATTTTTCAACAAAATTTAACATTTTGTGAAATTCAGAGCGCATACCATCTTTGTCAATTCTATCATGGTTATGTTCTTCTAGATATTCATTAAGAAATTCATCAACCCTTCTGTCAAAGTTTTTATAATTATTTAAATAGGCAAAAAAACGTAGCACAAATTCTTCAGGTTCGCGTTTGCGGGCAAGTGCTTCTGAAAATGGACATAGTTCCCGAAATTTACTATCTTTGCCGAGTTCTTCAAGAAGTTTGACAAAAGGCCCCGGAGATATGCCTCTCCGCTTCTCCATATCATTTAGTTGAACACTACCAGTATTGATGCGTTCAAACATATCTCGTCTTATTTCTTCATCAGCTTTCTCAGTCAGCACAATCATACGAATGGTGGCACGGTTGAAGCGTCTTTGTCTTGCCAGCGGCAAATCACTAAATTTGAAATTGTTAAGCTGCTTTAGCTTTTCCAATCCACACAGCTTTAGATCGTTGTTGAGAAATCTGTCTAAAGTACGAATACGCTGAGTTCCGTCAACAATTTCTAACCGAGCTAAATCCTCCTTATCATCTTTTTGTTTAGGTGGCAAATCAGCCACAAAAATATATGGTATCGGTAGCCCTAACAAAAGAGATTCAATAAACTTTGACTGCCGAGAATCTTCCCAAATCATATCTCGTTGATAGTCTGGTATATACAACTCATTGATATCTTCATCCAGCCCATCTCTATATTTCTTGACAAGCACTTCCACAGGATATTCTTTTGTGTCATAATCAACTACTTTTTGCTTTTCGCGAATTTCCGCTTCTGCTGCTTCTCTTTGCTCATCTGTAATCTCGGATTCCAGTGGTATTTTTGCGGCTTTTGGCATATCGATCTCCAGTTGTTACAGAATGGGTGTAATAGAAGTACAGAATGTTGACAACTAAGTTGGGATACCTACAATTTTAACCGCTACAGCGTCATACACACGCCCCTCACCCATCAATACCTCATCAGAAATGCGATCGCTTACCGTGCTGTAGGCGATCGATCGCCTCCCACACCTGTTTGAGTAATTGTGGCTTATCTAAAAGCACTTTGGCAAGAGCGGTTTCAGTACCGATCGCTATAGCTATTCAAAATAGAAGGCTTGACCGGGATAAATAGAGCGCACGATCGTTCATACTAAATGGTAGACACCTTCGAGCATAAGAGCGATCTATGTTGTCACAAGAATTGAAGGAGCAAGTCTTCAAACTACCACCCAGCGATCGCCTTGCACTGGTGAGCGCCATTATTGAGTCCCTCCAAGACACACCAATTTCTGAGTCCGATCGTTCTGGCGCAATTAGACGAATGCGAGGCTTGTTAAAAACAGACCAGCCAGCACCGACGGATGAAGAAGTGGCTGCGATGTTAGAACAGCGACGGTTGGAGAAGTTTCTTCAGTGAGACGCGATCTTACTCTACCTTCCCTGTAGTAATAAGTTAAAATTTTAATCAAAATTCACCTATTCAGGTTAAAGTTACGATAGGATTGGGCAATTTTATACTGATGACATTACAAGAAGTGCAAAAACAAGCACTGCAATTGCCAACTGGCGATCGCTGGCAGTTAGTCCAAATTCTTCTAGAGTCGCTAAAACGGGAAACATACCCCACATTGAAGCGACGAAATTTGTCTCGGCTTCGAGGAATTGCCAAAAATTTCGTAACATAATGGCGCAGCATAACAACGTGCTGGAGCGGACGGTCGGGAGATATCGGTTGTGATGTGAACGTGATTAATTAGACGATCGCTGACTGGAAATTTGCTATGAATGAATTGCGTGCTTTGATTTTTGATGTTGATGGGACTTTAGCAGATACGGAACGAGACGGACACCGCATTGCGTTCAATCGTGCTTTTGCGGAAGCTGGGTTAGATTGGGATTGGTCGGCTGAGCTTTATGGTGATTTGCTTTCTGTTGCTGGTGGCAAAGAACGGATTCGCTTTTATCTAGATAAATATCGTCCCGATGTTCCGTCACTTGAAGATAGCTTTATTGCGGAATTACACGCTACTAAAACAAAGCATTATCGAGAGTTATTAGCTTTAGGTGAAATTCCCTTGCGTCCGGGGGTGAAACGTTTGATTTCGGAAGCTCGCGCTGAGGGGATAAGATTGGCGATCGCAACCACCAGCGCCTTACCCAATGTTACGGCATTATTGGAAAATAATTTAGACCCGTCTTGGTTTGAAATTATTGCTGCCGGCGATATCGTCCCAGCCAAGAAACCAGCCCCAGATATCTATCATTATGTTCTCAAACAGATGAATTTACAGCCACATGATTGTCTGGTTTTGGAAGATTCTCTGCACGGAATGCAAGCTGCAATTGGGGCTGGTTTGCCGACTGTTGTTACTGTCAACGACTACACTAAAGAGCAAGATTTTTCTAAAGCTTTATTAGTGTTAAGTCATTTGGGAGAACCCGAATTAGCTTGCACTATCTTGGCTGGCGATGCTTTTGATGGCAGTTATCTGGATATAGAAATGTTGCATCGTTTGCACAAATCTATATCCAAAGTTTGACAAAACACTGACTTTTTTGGCTGGGGTGTAGCAAAAAGATGACAGACTATAATTATTCCTTTTCTCTTTTCGCTTCACCCTGTTAATCTTCATACTGCATCATATCATATCCCGTAGCATCGGTTGCATAAAAAATGCGTTTTTATCTGCGTTCATCTGCGTTTATCTGTCTTCATCTGTGGTAAAAATTTAACCCCTAATTCCCACAGATAGTCCTCAACATCATTCATGTACTACCAATGCTACCGAACACAATACCACACGCTGTTAAGGCTAGAGATCGTACCGATCGCACAGAGCTTGTAGCTTTTTCTTGAAGCGATCGCGCAAACTTTTCGGAGCCACAATTTCGCAGTCTTCCCAATATCGCGATACTTCTCGAATTAACCAGAACGGGTTAACCACTAGCCGTACAACTTGTCGCACATCTTCCAAGAATACATTTTCGATATCTCCTGGCTTAGGTTCGTAGGCATTTGCCAACCACCCTCGAAACTGTAAATACACTTTTATGCGATCGAACTCACCTCTCCATACACCTGGGATGGGTTGGATATCCTTGATGCGATCGAAACGAAGGCAACGATTGTGGGCAACTTCTGCTAGATCCGGGTTTTCCTGCAAAGCATCGGCGGTTTCTTCGCACCAAATCTGCAAATAAAAGCGTTTTTCGTAGAAAATCACTTCCGCATAGCGAACCGTGAACTCCAAATTCTGACCCTGTGAGTTGAGATACTTGAGGCGGAATGGCTGACGATTGGCGATCGCTTCGTCAACTCGATCGCGCCAAGCTTGGATTCGTTGAGTTTGCTGTTGCAGCAGCGCTTGACGCAGGGGCGCTTCCAGGTCGCCTTGGTCGAGTAAAAGTGTATTTACAATTTCAGATGACTCGATTTGACCTGCATCGACCAGCAGTTTAGCCGCTT
>NZ_JACJUP010000442.1:0-4922 GCF_014748295.1 Planktothrix sp. FACHB-1355
TCGTCTTGCACATCAAATGGTTCGTGATGAGTATAGTCAATCGGTGTTTTAGTTTTCACTTGCATGGGATAAACTTCCATTTGCTCTAATGCGTGCAAGAGATTTAAGTGCAAATTATGATAGATTTTAAACCAATCATCCAGTTTGGTTGACCAATTTGGATTTTCATTTTTCAACTGAGCCACTAACGGCTGAGAATACCTCTGTCCGCTCTCTATTCCGTCAACGATCGGCAGCACTTTTTTTTCCACAAAATTTAGCCAGCGCTGCTGGCGTCTTTCTGCTAATTCTCTGA
This sequence comes from Planktothrix sp. FACHB-1355, assembly GCF_014748295.1. Lineage (NCBI taxonomy): Bacteria > Bacillati > Cyanobacteriota > Cyanophyceae > Oscillatoriales > Microcoleaceae > Planktothrix > Planktothrix sp. FACHB-1355. The sequence goes on from NZ_JACJUP010000442.1 coordinate 296, forward strand.
TTTCGGCAATGCACTTGTAACGCCGATCGCCAATTTCTTTAAATTTTTTAGCAATTGCTTGACGTGCCGATTCTGGGTTTGTTTCGTTACTCAAAATATCGATTAATTCTGGCTTGCTAACTCTGGGTAACTCTCGATTTGGGGTTTCAGTTTCGTAGAGTTCTCGTGCAGGTTCAACAATTCTTTCCAGCATCCTACCAATAATTTCTATACCCTGATGTCTTTTTTGCAGTTTCTCCTGCACGGGGACTGGTAACTCATCTTTCACTTTCTGATATTCAGGAAATAACTTGTTTTGGCAAAGTTGCACTGTAGATGCGATCGCATCAAACAACATTACCCCTCTATGCGCCCAATGTTGAGCTTGAATATAGCAATCATTAAGCTGTTGCTCATCTACTTTGCAATTTTTTTCCTCTTCCTCAACTAACTTAGCAATCAGCTGCATTTTGTCAGCCGCACCGAGGGATGAGTCATTCGTTTTTCCCCTACTCCCCGGCTCCCCCGCTTCCCCACTCCCCCACTCCCCCGCTCCCCCGCTCTCCCGCTCCTCCACTATCTGCTGCAACATTTCCAGAATTTTAGCAACCTGATTTTCTAATCCTGAAATTCTGCGATCGAATTCCTGCAATTGCTTCTCCCAAGCAGAATCCCGATTGCCAAATCTTTTCTTCCTCACTCTAACTTTTAAATTTTCAATCCTAACTCTTCGCGCCATTGTTCCAAATCTCCATACCGAACTCAATACTTTTTAATTTCCAATCCTCCGACGGAACTAGAACTGGTTGCTTTCACTTTCAGTAAGTTCTGCGAATCGATTTCAAAAGTAACTTTCACACGTTCTTCCCCTCGCGGTTTCGGCGGTATTCCAGTTAAGAAAAATTCACCGATACAGTTGATCTCATCAGTACCCACAAATTCTACCCACTTATCGGACTGATAGACAGAAATGCGTAATTCAGTCATATCATCTCGCGAAGTAGTAAATTCTTTACTAACTGCTAAAGACTCGTTAGGTGAAATTTTGAGACCTTTTTCTATTAAACAGCTAAACTTACCTCCTTGCGTGGCAATACCCAAGAAATGCGTCACAATATTTTGGATTCCCAGGATGGGAGGTTTGACAAACTCATCCCTACTTATGTCTGCATCTGATTCCACGTTCAAAGTGGCAGCAAAAATGGCAGCACCACGCGCTACAACCGTATCCGGATCGGTATCCGCATAGGGTTGTTTGCCAAACATTTCGGTAAGCATTTCTTGCACCAGCGGTACTTTAGTAGAACCGCCCACTAAAATGATGCGATCGATATCTTCTATAGTTAGTTTGGCACTAGCCAACGCTGTTTCTACGGCGTCTTTGGAAAGCAGAATTAATTCCCGAATAGCGTCATTAAATTCGCTGCGGGTAATTTCGATATCCAGGTTGTAGACATTGCCGGATTCATCTTTGATTAAGTTAGGAATGCCAATTTGTGCAGTTTGAGATTCCGTAAGTTCCCACTTAGCAGTTTCAGCCACATCTTTGAGTTTTTGTTGTGCTGACCGCAAAGCTTTAACGGAGATTCCCTGGTCTTTTTGCAAATCGAAAATATCGATATTTGATATTTCTTTGAACTTGGAGGCAGCAATTGCCATAATTTGTCGATCGAAGTCATCTCCACCCAGTTTAGATACGCCTTCTTTTGCTAAAATTTTAAACTCAGCTTGATTATTTTTGGTTGAGTCTACCTGGAGAATGGAAACATCGAAAGTGCCGCCTCCCAAATCGTAAACTAAAATAGTTTGGTCGCGTTCTTTTTCCAAGGCATAAGCGATAGCAGCAGCTACCGGTTCCTCTAATAAATAGACCACTTCCAAATTAGCCAACTTACTCGCTTCTAGAGTTGCTGTTTTCTGGGCGTCATCAAAATTGGCGGGAATACAAATCACCGCCGCACGGGGAGTACCCAGCAAATCTACCGTACCTGCTTGTTGGGCACTATTAACTAATTTTGATAAAATTTCCGCAGTAATATCGATAGGGGTGTAAACTTTTCCCGGTAAAGCTTTAAACTCTTTTGTCCAATTTCCTCCCATTTCGCGCTTAATGGAGGCAACCGTATTTTCCGGGTCGATAATTAACCGATTGCGTGCCGCTTTTCCCACTAATATTTCCCCATCTGCACGCACGCTAAAAACTGATGGCAGGGTTTTATTGCCGTCAATCGGAATTATCTCAGTTTGTCCTTTGATAAAAACTGCGATCGCAGAGTTAGACGTACCCAGGTCGATTCCGAAAATATAGGGACTGTGTTTGGGAATTATGCTCATTTTTTAATTTTGGAAATGGGTAAATTATTTACTGTTAATTTGCGCCATCTTTGTCTGCGCTTCGCCACTTTTGATTAAAGCTTCTACCGCATTCAAGTCTACAAGACCTTTATTTTCTCTGGCGTTTTCTATAATAGATGCGCTTTGCGATCCAGGTGGCAATTGCACCGCCGTGAAGTGGATGATACCATCAGCATCTAGGTCGAAAATAGCGGCAACAGGCACAATTTCCGACTGCGGCGGAGATACTGGTAAGGAAAGTATGCCTAGATAATCGTTGTAGTTGGGGTCGGTATTTTCGCCGCGAAAAACGGGTATGTCAATTTCGTTTTGTAGTGGGCGATTTGTGTAGCCGATAATACCGCGCTTGCAAGGATAGGTGGTTTGTCGGGGAACGATCGGCTTGAAAACTAACTCTTCCTTGTAGTTGAGCATGGAAATGCCCAGAGAATGAGCGGTGACATCTAGCACATCGAGGGAAACTTCATCGGGTAAGGAAAGATTAGCGGCGGCGATCGCAGCACCGTGGGCCACTACTTCATCTACGCGATCGCTTGTGTAAGGTTCTTTGATTTCCCTGGCGACAATTTCCCTCACGGCGCGGTTTTTGGTGGAACCGCCGACGAGAATAACGCGATCGATATCTTCCGGTTGCAAACGCGCATCTTGCAAAACTGATTTCATACAATTGACTGTGCGTTGCAATAGCGGTGCGATTAAATTGTTGTATTCAGAAATAGAAAGTTCCAATTCCAACGCATGACCCAAACAATCAGGAATTGCGATCGTAGCAGAATCACTTACAGAAAGTTCGATTTTAGCAGTTTCAGCAGCATCTTTGAGACGTTGCCGCGCGATAATTCCCAAGCGACTATTATCGCTTTGCAAGTCAATTCCCGTTTGAATTTTAAACTGTTCGCTAGCCCAATTTATAATAGTTCGATCGAAATCATCGCCGCCCAAATTAGTATTTCCACCTACACCTTTGACCTCGAAACGATTGCCTTGCACGCGCAAAATTGACACATCAAAAGTGCCGCCGCCCAGGTCGTAAACCATAATAGTTTGGTCTTTACCTTTATCTAAACCGTAGGCGATCGCAGCTGCGGTAGGTTCGGGAATGAGGCGCAATACGTTCAATCCCGCCTGTTCGCCAGCGCGTCTCGTATCTTCTCTTTGCGCGTCGGTAAAATAAGCAGGAACCGTAATCACAGCGTCGCGGATTTCTTCACCCAAGGCTATGCGCGTACTTTCCACAATTCGCTTCAGTACCATACTGCCAATATCGACAGGAGATAAAGATTTGCCAGCGACATTGTAGAATTTGTGGCGATTTCCCATGAAACGCTTTGCCGAAGCGACGGTGTTCGCAGGGTCTAGCAATAACCTTGATTTTGCGGCACTCCCCACCAATATGCTGCCATCTTCTCGCACAGAAACTACAGAAGGCATGGTAGAACGACCGTCAATTGCAATAGTTTGTACCACTCCTCGGCGAAAGACAGATACGACAGAATTTGTCGTTCCCAAGTCGATACCAACAGCGTATGTCATTGTTCTTGCCTGTTTAAAAAGGGGCTACGAAAGTCACTCATTCAAAAGTCAAAAGTCAAAAGTCAAAAGTCAAAAGTCAAAATAAAGAAAGAGCGCTTGGACTAGGGGCTAGGTAAAATAAAAGAGTCAAAAGTGGTAATCAAAACTTATTTCATCGTAGGGTGGGTTAGGCACGGGCGATAATTTCTGAACTTTCGATCGATAATTAAGTTCCCGTGCCGTAACCCACCATCCCAGCTATCTGTAACATACGCAAACATTTTCCACCATCAACCCGAAAGATTCATCACGATTTCTAAGTGTTACCAGGTAAAATACCTGTAACAGAATAAATAATACCAGAAAGTCGGTAAGCAATTAACAATTAACAATTAACCATTAACCAATAAAAACGAAACGTGGGCGCTAACGATGCGCCACCCTTCTTCAGTTTTCATCCAGGTTTGACTTTGGCGTCCGATGCGATCGCTTGTTGGCGGTCGCTTAAACTCTGTATTTACTGTGGCGAAATCTCGTCCGTAAGTTGTGACAATTGTATTCAGCAACACTCTTTCTAAATTAGCGGGCGATCGGTTACTGCGAAAATTGGCGATCGCATCATAACCGTACAGATTTTCTGTCACCCCATAGCGGACAACTTCAGGACTTTTCCAAAACAGTTCGTCAAGAACAGCAACGTCATTGCTAATCAAGGCTTTTTCGTAACGCTGAAATGCTGCTGTCACCTCAGCTACCACATCGGGAATGTTGATATCCATGT
>NZ_JACJUP010000443.1:0-4946 GCF_014748295.1 Planktothrix sp. FACHB-1355
GGGGCTAGGGGTTAGGGGCTAGGGCGTCGGGGAAGAAGGAATAAACGGTTTCAAGAATTAAGAACGTTCTCACTGACTTTCATTAGTTGCTCTATCTCGTAAGAAGATTCTTTAATTCTCTATTGTTAACAGTTTTGATATTCTTGGACGAACAAACCTTTGATAAGTTTGTGCAATAGGACTTACGCAAAGAAACCGGGTTTCTACGAAAAATGGTAGGTTTCACCGTGAACGATCGACGAAGAAACCCGGTTTCTAGCCCCAGCGTGCGTAAGTCCTGTGCAAGTTAGTCATCAACTATTAGGGATAAGTGAGTTTTCATTTGCGATCGCACTCCTGTACCATGCCAACCTCCCGTAATGGGGGCAGCGTATGCGGGTAATGCGCTGGCGGCTAAAGCGATATTGCGATCGGCTACAGCTAATCCCTGACTGGGATCGTAACCTCGCCAACCCGCTCCTGGCAAATATACTTCTGCCCAAGCATGAAGATCTCGTTCTTTTTGGTCTGGATCTCCTTCCTGATAACCGCTGACAAATCTAGCAGCTAAACCTACGGCGCGACAAACTTCCATAAATAAAACTGCCAAATCGCGACAGGAACCCGATTTTTGCTTCCAAGTGACGCCACCGGGAAAGGGTTCGCCGGTTTCTCTCCTCAGATATTGGCAATTCTCGTAGATCTGTTGATTTAGCTGCATCAAGAAAGTACCGATTTGATAATCCGCAGCAAAGGCAATCTCTTGAGCTAATTGGATGACGGCAGGGTCTGCATTTATTTGATATTGCGGTTGTAAATATGGCTGAAGTTGGGATAGCATTGAAGCCGGGTAGTCGATCGGCAAACTTAAAGCCCAAGGTTCTAGTAGATAAACAAAAGGATTTGTGCGATAAGTTTCAACTTCTGAGCTTACCTCGATTTTGAGATAATCAGTGCTGCCACCAAACCAAGCTTGCAAGATGGCGTTACCATCTAAATCGGTAATGTGAGAAATACCAATTGGTTCTGGGTCAATTTGTAGAGAGAAGGAATGCAGTTTCTGAGTGCCATCGCAGCGCGATCGCAACCTTAAAACGTGCGGTCGCAGAACAACCGATCGATCGTAGGTGTAGGTGATGGTGTGAAGGATTTGATAGTGCATCCCGATTTCAGGTTTGAGGTTTTTAACTAAGTCAGTTTAACTAACTGGTACTTTGCTGGACATATATTTTGTAAAGATATATGTACATTTTAAATCAATAAAGCAAAGTTAAGGCCATTATAGGTGCAATTAGAAGAGATAGTTCACAACCATGAACGCTCCCCTATATCCCCTGGAACAACCCGAAGGTCAAGTCCCTCTCAATTCCCCTTGGTATGTAGAACGCCCACCTATCGAAGCTGATTGTTATCAAACCATCATCAAACCGACTGCTCTCATTAGGATAAAAGCTCCTCGAAAAATGGGTAAAAGCTCCCTGATGAGTCGGATTCTAGCAAAAAGCGAGCAACAAGGTTATGAGACTGTTAATATTAATTTTCAGTTAGTAGAGCGAAATTTCCTAACGGATTTGGATCGGTTTTTACAGTGGTTTTGTGCCAATGTTACTGATGCTTTAGAGTTAGATGACGAAATCGATCGCTATTGGAAAGGGCCGAGAGGTAGTCAAACTTGCTGTACCAATTACGTGCAACGTCATTTGTTAGCGCAAATAGATACTCCTCTCGTATTGGGATTGGATGAAGTAGATCGGATATTCCAATATCCTGAAATTGCCGTTGATTTTTTTGGATTAATCAGAGCGTGGCACGAAAAGGGAAAGAATGAACCGAAATGGCAGAAGTTACATCTAGTAATTTCCCATTCCAAAGAAGTTTACATTCCTTTAAACATTAATCAATCTCCTTTTAATGTGGGTTTACCGATCGAACTCCCAGAGCTAGGGAAAGAACAGGTAATAGATTTAGTCCAAAAGCATGGCTTAGAATTAACTTCCGAACAAATCGATTTGTTCATGGCAATGTTTGGGGGTCATCCCTATTTAGTCAGGGTAGCACTGTATCGTTTAGCTAAACAAGAAATTGATTTAGAACATCTATTACAAATTGCTCCTACCGAAGAAGGATTTTTTTACGATCACCTGCGCCACCATTTAAGTAAACTCTTGGAAGATGAAGCATTATTAGAAGCGGCGAAAAAGGTAGTAGCTGCTGATAATCCCGTGAAAATCGCTGCAACTGAAGCATTTAAGTTACGGAGTATGGGTTTAGTTAAATTTGTTGGCAATGAAGTGATTCCTTTATGCGATTTATATCGCTTTTATTTGCGCGATCGCTTAGATACTAAAACAATAATATCTGATGCTGATGATACCACATTAGCAGCGATTGTTTTTACTGATGTAGTTAATTCTACACAGCTAATGATGGCTAACCAAACAGTTATGCGCGAATTACTTAAACGAGATTTTCGTTTGATGAAGGAAATCTGCGAGCATTACCAAGGACAGGTATTAAAAAACTTAGGTGATGGCTTGCTGATGTATTTTTCGAGTGCAGTTAAAGCAGTTAGTTGTACCATTCAAATTCAAAAAGCGATCGCAACTGAAGCGGCAACTTTACCTTCAGGACGAGTTTTAGTCCATCGGATTGGGATTCATTTAGGAGATGTGTTTTTAACTGGAGGAGATGTTTTGGGTGCGGGAGTAAATATAGCTGCCAGATTGCAAAGCCAAGCCGCACCAGGCAAAATTTGCATTTCTCAAATCGTTTATGATGCTGTCAAGGATCATCTCAATTTAAATGTAGAAGCTTTGGGAGAACGGCAATTAAAAGGAGTTCCTTACGGCATATCTCTCTATCAAATCCAACCTTAATTAGTTATGGCTAACTATCACTACCAAATTGGCGGTAGCTTACCAATTGATGCACCTAGTTACGTCACTCGCCAAGCCGATGAAGACTTGTACCAAGGATTAAAAGCCGGAGAATTTTGCTATGTTTTAAATTCCCGCCAAATGGGGAAATCTTCCCTAAAAGTGCGTGTTATGCAACGCTTAAAAGCAGAGGGAGTTAACTGTGTTGCCATTGACATTACTGCGATCGGCACCACAAATATCACTCCCGAAGAATGGTATTTTAGCATGATGGATAGCATTGTGGGCAGTTTAGATTTGTATGATGAATTCGATTTAGATAGTTGGTGGGAAGATAATAATAAGCTGTCTGATGTTCAGAAATTTAGTAAATTTATAGCGACAGTATTATTAAAATTGATTCCCGATGGAATCGTAATTTTTGTCGATGAAATCGATAGCGTTCTGGCTTTACCTTTTAAACTTGATGACTTTTTTGCTTTCATTAGAGATTGTTACAATCGGAGGGCAGATAGACTAAAATATCAACGGTTAACTTTTGCTTTAATTGGTGTGGCAACACCTTCCGATTTAATTGGCGATAAACGCAGAACGCCGTTTAATATTGGTAGAGCAATAGAATTAACTGGATTTAAGTTAAATGAGGTACAACCACTAGCAGTAGGATTAGCAGAAAAATCGAGTAATCCTCAAATTTTAATCCAAAGTATTTTAGATTGGACTGGCGGACAACCATTTTTGACTCAGAAACTTTGTTCTCTTATTTTGAAATGCGAAGAACCGATTCCTGCAGGAGAAGAGAATGAGTGGTTAGCGCGTTTAGTGCAGAAACGAATCGTGGAAAACTGGGAATCAAATGATGAACCGGAACATTTAAGAACGATTCGAGATAGACTATTAATTAATCAACATAAAGCCAGTAGATTGCTGGGATTATACCAACGAATTTTACAGCAAAATTTACAAGCCGAACGAAATCAAGACGAAGCGGAATTACGCTTGTCGGGATTAGTAGTTAAACAAGATAATAGATTAAAAGTTTACAATCGCATATATGCGGCTGTTTTTAATGGTCATTGGTTAGAGCAAGAATTAGCCAAATTACGACCTTATGCCGAATCATTTAATGCTTGGGTAGCTTCTCATCATCAAGATGAGTCGCGATTATTAAGAGGACAAGCGTTACGAGATGCTTTAAATTGGGCAAATAACAAAAATTTATCTTCTGAAGATTATCGATTTTTAGAAGCTAGCCATAGATTAGAATATCAGGAAACAGAAAGAGAGTTAGAAGCACAGAGAAAAGCCAATCAAATTTTAGCGGAAGCGCACCAAAAAGCGGAATTAGCACTAGCTGTAGCGGATGTGCGGTTAGCGGTTGCCGCCGCCCAAGAAAGATTTCTTCAAAGACAACCATTTCAGTCATTAATTGAAAGCTTGAAAGCAGCACAAAACCTGAAAAAAATAAATCGCTCACTGTGGGATCGAGATAGTATACAAGGGTTAGTTTTTACTGTTCTCGATCGAGCTATACATCAGATTCAAGAATATAACACGCTCAACGGTCATAGCGATCGGGTAATTGGAGTTAGTTTTAGCCCGGATGGAGAATTGATTGCTTCCGCGAGTTGGGACAAAACGGTGAAGTTATGGAAACGGGATGGCACGCTTTGGAAAACTCTCAATGGTCATAGCGATGAGGTATATGGAGTCAGTTTTAGCCCCGATGGAGAATTAATTGCTTCTGGGAGTTGGGACAAAACAGTAAAGTTGTGGAAACGCGATGGCACTCTGGTCACAACTCTTAATGGTCATAGCGATGGAATAGAGGCAGTCAGTTTTAGCCCCGATGGAGAATTAATTGCTTCTGGGAGTTGGGACAAAACAGTGAAGTTGTGGAAACGCGATGGCACGCTTTGGAAAACTCTTGATGGCCATACCGATGGGGTAATGGGAGTTAGTTTTAGCCCCGATGGAGAATGGATTGCTTCTGGGAGTCGAGACAAAACAGTAAAGTTATGGAAACGGGATGGCACGCTTTGGAAAACTCTTGATGGCCATACTGATGGGGTAATGGAAGTTAGTTTTAGC
>NZ_JACJUP010000444.1:0-4822 GCF_014748295.1 Planktothrix sp. FACHB-1355
AACACCAAAAGTCACCGTGACTTACTGAGAACCCCAGTGTTTCCGTAACGCTGAGTTTATTAGTGCATTAATCCTCAACTAAAATCTTTTATAAGAGTTGGGGTGTCCTGAAGAAGGAATATCTAGCAACTAAAATCAAAAATGTACAACCCCTCCTAAAAGAGAGGATAGTAAGAGTTGGTGGGCAATTATGGAAAACCTTGTTTATATACATCTCGCAAGTTCCTATGATGCGGCAGAGGCAAGTCAGGATACTGGAAGCCCCAAGCTGCTAAAAGTTTCCCAGCACAAAGTAAACTGGAAAAAGGTTTACAGAAGAGTCTGGATTAATTTGGTCAGTATTGCGATCGCTAGCGTGGGCTTGGGAATCGCAGGTCAGGCAATGGCCGAACTGCGCCAAGGCTCTAAAGGCCCAGATGTACTGGAACTCCAGGAGCAATTGACACAACTCGGTTACTTCAACCGTCGTCCGACCGGTAGTTTTGGCCCCTTGACCAAATCGGCTGTCATTCGTTTCCAGCAAAATGAGGGACTGAGGCCGAATGGTATAGTGGAAGAGCAAACACAACAAAGATTGCAAGAAAAAATCGCGGGAACCGAAAAAGCCGCTCCCGCTAGTGTTGAAACTGTTTCCAGCCGCCGGACGTTGAAAAAAGGCGCTAAAGGTTCGGAAGTCAGCTACCTACAGCAACTCTTGTCAGATGCGGGTGTTTATGACGGAGAAATCAACGGCAACTTTGACTCCCAAACTCATGCCTCTGTTAAGCAGTTCCAGCGCTATAGCGGTCTAAAAGTTGATGGCATCGTCGGCAAGCGTACTTGGACGACGTTAGTTGACGGCGACAAGCAAACATCAAACCAACCTTTCGATAATTCTCCTTTCACCAACGAATCTGCCTTTGGCCAACCTACTGGCCAACCGATAAACGCACCTGTCCTGCGCCAAGGCGATAAAGGAGAGGGGGTCAAAGACCTACAGGATCGTTTGCGAGATTTAGGTTATTTCAAAAGTCGTTCCACTGGGGCTTTTGGATCGGTAACCAAGGCTGCTGTAATCCGCTTCCAGCGAGATAAGGGTCTGAGGCCCGATGGAATCGTGGATAAGAAAACTCAAGCCGCATTGGAAACTTCTAGCTCGACGAGTAATTTAGATGTGAGCGAGTTACAAGAGCGTCTCAAAGAAAAAGGCTTTTACCAGGGCCCTATTGATGGTAACTTTAACGCTCAGACTAGATCGGCGGTAAAAGCGGCCCAACGTGCCTACGGCATCAATGAAAGAGACATCCTCAAAGTAGGTTTCTAAGAATTGTACCTGGGTTAAATTACGCAGCTCTCAGAGAGATGATCTGGGAGCTATTTTTATACGGGTAGCAAGGCCCTTTGGCAGGTAGGACAAATGGCATGAACGGTCAGCTGGCAATCAAGTAAGTGATATCCTTCTTTTTCAGCTGTCTTCATCCCTATTTTTAAAATTGAGTCGTTTTTGAACTCAATGGTTTTATTGCAGCGAACACAGATCAGATGATCGTGGTGATGGGGAAAGGGCTGATTGAGTTCGTAGTGTTTGTGTCCCTCGCCCAGTTCCAGTTCGCGCAGTATACCCATGCGAGACATCAGCTTGAGACTCCGATAGATGGTGGAAAGACTGATCGCTTCTCCTTGAGACTCCAGCAGATTGTAAAGATCTTCTGCACTCAGATGTTCGCCTTTAGGAAGCTCTTGAAAAACGTTCAGTATGGTCTCTCGTTGGGGAGTCAAACGCCAGCCCCTGTCATTTAGTTCGGCTTTGAGTGAGGATGCCGTGTAGACAGTCATATTCACCTTCTCAACAAAGGTACTCTATTGAAAATAATACACAACTAATGATTGATTTGCAAGAAAGGAGATTTATTGAGAATCAATCTTAATTAAGGAATTCAACTAGCCTGTCCCACGACCCAGGTTAGGTAGAAGGTGAAGAAGTGCTTGAGGAAAACGCTCTCAGACAAGACCAACTGCTAGGGAGTAGAGAGGGCCACCCCTGACGCAAAGCTTCCGGACAAATAGTATGGATAGTCAGCTGACAGTCAAGCAGATGCAATCCCGCTTTTTCACATTGCTTAAGGGCCATTTTCAGAATCGAATCGTTTTTGAATTCGATCGTCTTGTTGCATTGAATACATACTAAATGATGGTGGTGATGGGGGTAGGGTTGATTCAGTTCGTAATGTTTATGTCCCTCTGCCAGTTCTAGTTCTCGCAGGATACCCATTCTCACCATTAGTTTAAGAGTTCGATAAATAGTAGACAGGCTGATCTGTTCGCCTTTACTTTGTAGCAAATGGTGCAGGTCTTCCGCACTGAGATGATTGCCATTGGGAAGTTGTTGAAAAACCTGTAAAATAGTCTCCCTCTGAGGAGTTAAACGCCAGCCCTTTTCATTCAGTTCGGCTTTAAACGAGTTCGGTGTGTAGTTAGTCATAATTGAGATTTTTTCAAAAAAAGCCTTCTATATGAGGTAAGGATACACAATATACGAACTAATTTTCAAGAAGTAAAAATTATTGAGAATTTATAGCTAAAAGAATTGAAAGCGATCGCGTTTATTGAGAAAATTTTTAAATAAATTAAATGCTGTAATTATTCAAAAAAGTTGAATAAATTGTTTGATTAATCATAATTATTATCAAAAAGGAAGCGATCGCCAAAATAGAGAGGACTGGGAGAATTGTTCCCCCAGTCCCTTTGAGATTAAGTAGGGTAAGTCACAGCGGAATTAATGACGAGCGCCAAAATTCTGCCCTCTGACTCACCCTACAGAGTTATCCAGCTAACCTTCTAATTAACTAAAAGACTCCAGATAATCCCGTACCCGGTTGCGACGCTTGGGTTGGCGCAGCTTTTGCAAAGCTTTCGCTTCAATTTGGCGAACTCGTTCGCGAGAGAGATCTAACGCCCGACCAATTTCGGCCAAAGAGTAAGGATGACCGTCTTCCAAACCAAACCGCATGAGGATGACATCCCGTTCCCGGCTGGTTAAATCGGCTAACAGGTGGTGCAAGTCCCGGTAGAGAGCTTCCCGCATCAAAGTTTCTTCCGGAGACACATCCTCGGTTTCCAACAAATCGCCCAGTTCGGTGTCTTTTTCCTTGCCCACTTTGGTTTCCAAAGAAACAGAACGAGGCACGCGGAATAACACTTCCCGCACTTGCATCGGCGTCATCTCCAATTCCTTGGCAAGGTCTTCCAGAGTTGCCGTGCGGCCTTTTTCTTGGGAAATTTTCCGTTGAGCTTTCTTGATTTTGTTGAGTTTTTCGGTGATGTGAACCGGTAAGCGAATCGTGCGGCTTTGAGTGGCGATCGCCCGCGTAATCCCTTGGCGAATCCACCAGTAGGCGTAAGTACTAAAGCGGTATCCCTTTGTAGGATCGAACTTCTCCACAGCTCGCTCCAGACCCATTGTTCCTTCTTGGATTAAATCCAATAATTCCAGACCGCGATTTTGATATTTTTTGGCAACCGACACCACCAAGCGCAGGTTGGCTTTGATCATGTGTTCTTTTGCCCGGACGCCTTCTGCTTGGATCTGTTCTAACTCTTCAATTTTTAAAGCAGCCAGCTCTGCCCAGCGCCGTTTCCCCGCTGCCATAGTTTGCGTGAGTTCCGCAACCGTAACGCTGGCAGAGGCAGCCCACCGTTCCCAAGATGGACGGTGCCCCAAGTTAGCAGCCAGACGATCGTGGATATCGATCAATCGAACATACTGCCCGATCGTCCCATCTTCCTGCTGGGCGGCTTTATCCCGTAATTCCAGCAATCGCATATAGCGCTGGACTTCTTGTGCTTCTGAAACTTCCTCATCTCGCCCTAGCAAACGCACCCGACCAATATCTTGAAGATACAAACGAACCAGATCGGTAGTGCGACGGCTGGTACCTTGCTGAGTGCTGGTAGCGTCTACCTCCTCATCCAGATCGACCAGATCGCTGGCCATTGGCTCAGCGCTGTCTTCTAGCTCAAAGCTAGAGGCATCTAGTTGACTGTCGTAGGTGGCATCGGTTAAATCAAAGGTTGCTGGCATATTTAATTGCCTCAACTGCTCCAGGTGACAAAGGGGCTTTCTCGAACAGGCTATTTGTTGCTAGTTTTGGCGTTTTCCAAGACTAGAAACACAGCTTGGTTTTGCCTAATCGGCTCAATTACCGGTGATGCACTCTTCTGTTAGACACTAGCGATCGTTTTAGTTGGCTCGAAGTCTACCGGGTATCGACATTGACTCCAATCCATTGATATGCTGGCATTAAGCAGCTTCGCGATCGGGAAAGAAGATGATTGACTTCTTCTATTCGTCAGCTAGTATAAGGAAAAGATCGGGTAGTCAAGGGTGACCTCTGTCAGAGGGTAAGTTAATCTACATCACTCGATAGATGTTTTCCCGATCACCGTTTGAGTGTGCTGACGAATCTTCCCTAACTCTTGTTGCTATAACTGCTGTGATATTTAGTTATTCGCTGGATTGTTCTCCGGCTTGACATCTCGCAGCATCAGTGCTTCCACAGCGGCTTGAGGAGTGACTTCTCCCTTGAGCAAGCGATACACCTGATAAGAAATGGGTACGTAAATACCCTGCTGCTCGGCCAGCTGTACCAGCACTTCGGTTGTATTTACACCCTCGGCAGTTCCCTCCAAGGAAGCTAAAATTGCTGGGAGTTTTTCGCCTTGGGCGAGTTTGTATCCAACTTGGTAGTTGCGACTGAGGGCGCTGTTGCAAGTGGCGAGTAAATCGCCTAACCCTGATAAGCCATAAAATGTGTCGGTATTAGCACCCCAAGAATCGCCGATC
>NZ_JACJUP010000445.1:0-4959 GCF_014748295.1 Planktothrix sp. FACHB-1355
CAGAACCACCATTATAAATGGTAAAATCTCCTTGTTTTTCCGCTCGTTTGAGCAAAGAAAAATAATCCGGTTGCACATTAATGGCATCTAATCCCCCGGAACGAAACTGTAGCAAAGATGTATCGGTAGATGTAACTATTTGCCAAATTATTCGCTCAATATAAGGCTGTTGTTTGCCTTGGGCATCTTTGCGCCAATAGTAGGGATTGCGGCGAAATATCAGCCGTTCGCCGCTAGTGTTATACTTCTCTAAACGATAAGGGCCATTAACAATAATTTGTTCTGGTGGAGTGCTGTTGTCCCAAGTTCTCAACAGTTGGAAATTTCCTTCTTTGTCTTTTGTTTGTACTGCTGACTGCAAAGTATGACGCGGTAAAATTGGCAAGCCTGTGGCACGAAGGAAGGGCGCAAAAGGCTCGCTTGTCGTAAATTCAATTCGGCGATCGTCTAGTTGGCGAACGCTGGGTAAAGTTAGTCGATCGCCAATGCGGAAAATATCTATTACACCAATAGGAAGTGCTTCGTTGAGGTAGACATCTTTATATGTGAAAATAACATCATCTGCCGTGAGCGGTTGCCCATCTGACCACTTCAATCCCCCCCGTAAAGTAAAAATAATTCGCTTTTTGTCTTCGGAAATTTGCCAAAATTCGGCAAGGGCAGGTATGATTTCACCGCGTCCGTTTTCGGCAATTAAACCTTCATAGGTGAGGCTGAGAATATTAGGCGATGCCAGGACTAATGCCGGGTTAAAAGTCTTGGGTTCGCTGAGAATGGCGATAACTAACTGGGAAACAGGGGCAGTATTTACGAGTTGGGCTGGGTTGCAACCAGTGAGTGCGATCGCCAAAATCAGCGTAATTTGAACAACAACCCAGCGCCTCATTGCTAATCACCTCTAATTATTAACGATGAACTGCAAAATGATTAATTTTCAATTGTTTTGAATTCGTATACATTCCAACGGTAATCTCCCAGAGCCGAATATTTTACACCTTGAATATTATTGCGAACTGCCGCCAAAGCCAGCGGGTTAACTAAATGAATAAACGGCAGATATTCTTGCGCTAACTTTTGAGTTTCCCCATAAATAGCTTTGCGTTTGGCTTCATCTAATTCTCGTGCTGCCTGAATGTAAAGATCGCCGATTTTTTTCTCCCAATCGCTAATTTCCCGTCCTTCTATAGGTGTTTGTCCCGATTGAGGTTTTTGGTTAAAACTGTGCAATCCCCCGTCAGGAGACCAGATATTAAAACCGCTGTGCGGTTCGGTACTTCCGGTAAAAGCAAGTAAATGGCATTCCCAATCGAGGGTGTTGGAAAGTTTGTCTACAAGTGCGCCGAAATCAAGGGGAGTCAAATCGACTTGAATGCCGATTTTTTCTAAATCTCCCTTAATTTGGGAACCTATGCTATCCCTACCGCCAGTAGCAGGCGATAGCAGCGAGAAGCGCACCCGGTTACCATCAGCATCTAACAGCTGGTTTTTGTTGTTATATTTGAATCCCGCTCCTAATAGTAATTGCTTGGCTTTTTCGGGATTGTAGTCGTAGGTTGGGAGCCCTTCTTGAGGAGTAAGGTAGTAGGGACTTTGCACGGAAATGGGTGAGTTTTGCGGTTCGCCCAAACCCCGATATATGTTGTTGATCATGGTTTGGCGATCGATCCCATAGGCAACTGCCTGTCTAAACGCAACTGTATTGAACCAGCGAGATTTGATCGGGTTTACCAGAGGTTTGCCGTTTCTTTTTCCTTTGTTGAGATTGAAAGAAATAAAAATTGTGCCAGTGTCCGGCCCAGCATTTTGGATGCTAAAGTTTCCTCGCTTTTCCTCCCGCTTTAATAACTGAAAACTTGAGGGCCTAATTTCGATAATATCCAATTGTCCGGAGCGGAATTGTATTAAAGCTGTATCGCTTTGCTCGACAATTTGCCAGACAATCCGCTCGATATATGGTTGGGAATTTCCCTGTTCGTCACGTCTCCAGTAATAGGGATTGCGACGAAAAGTGACGCGCTGAGTAGCTTGGTAGCTTTCTAGTTTGTAGGGGCCGTTGCTAACAATTTTTTGAGGATCTGTATCGGTTCCCCAAGTTGATAGAAAGCGAGGTTTACCATCTTTGTCTTTAGTTTTTATGAATTCTTCTAGGGCGTGTTTTGGTAAAATTGCCGCTCCTCCAGCGGCTCTAAGTAAGGGGGCAAATGGTTCCGGTACAGTGAATTCTATACGGCGATCGTCTAATTTCTTTACAGTGGGCAAGGCGCGACTTTGGCCAATTCGCAGACCATCTCTGGTGTCTGTGGGAATTTTCTCGTTTAAATAGATGTCATTGAAGGTAAAAATAACATCATCAGCCGTTAACGGTTGCCCATCAGACCATTTCAATCCTGCTCGCAATGTAAAGATTATCTGCTTAGAATCCGGCGAAATTTCCCAAGATTCAGCTAGACCTGGCTCAATTTCTCCAGTTTTGCCATTTTCAGCAATCATACCCTCATAAATGAAATTAAAAACATTAGGTGATTCTTGGCTGAGGGCGTAGTTAAATGTTTTTGGTTCGGTGGAGAGGCGGACGACTAGCTGAGAGACGCGATCGCCATCTTTTTTAAATTTGGCTGGATTGCAACTGGTAAGCGATATGGCTACAATCGCCGCCATCAAAACTACAAACCAACGACAGCGAGTAATAGGGGAAAAAATCTTAGTTAAGAGCATATTGTTATGTCACGCTAGTTTCTTTAGATAATCAGCCCTAGTATCTTCTACTCAGGATACTTTTGAGAATCTCTGGGGCTATTTTTATTAATTTTGAGTTCGGCAATGTTCCAGAGTAAGCCACCCATTCCGGAGAAATTCACACCTTCTATCTCATTCCGTACAGCCGCCAGAGAAAGCGGATTAACTAAGTAAATAAAAGGCAAATACTCTTGACTTATACGTTGCGTTTCAGCATAGATAACTTTGCGCTTGGCTTCGTCTAACTCTTTTGCTCCTTGGATGTAAAGGCGACCGATTTCTGCTTCCCAATCGGCTATTTCTCGACCTACGATCGGAATTTCATCCGGTGCGGGGGCTTGATTGAATCTATGCAATCCCCCTGACGGAAGCCAAATATTTGCCCCATCATTGGGCTCAATTCCTCCCGTAATACCACCAAAATAAGCTTCCCAATCAAAAGTGTTGTGAAACTTATCTACTAAGGCATTAAATTCAATCAGGCTGACATCTACTTGTATTCCTATTTTACTTAAATCTTGTTTGGTTTGGGATACTATTGCCTCAGCCGTTCTGCTGCCTGTATTGGTAAGCAATGTGAAGCGAACTCGGTTACCATCGGCGTCGATTAATTGACCTTTATTGTTATATTTGAATCCCGCTCCCAACAACAATTTTTTAGCTTTTTCTGGATTGTAATCGTAGACTTTTAAACCCTCTTGAGGAGAAAGGTAGTAGGGACTTTGCACGGAAATGGGGGAATTTTGGGTTTCGGCAAGACCGCGAAATAAGTTGTTAATCATAGTTTGGCGATCGATCCCATAGGCAACTGCCTGCCTAAACCCCACTGTATTAAACCAGCGAGATTTCATCGGGTCTATAAGTGGCTTTCCATTTCTTTTACCTTTATTGAGATTAAAGCAAATAAAACTCGTGCCGGATGATTGCCCACCGTTGTAGATCGTAAAGTTACCCCGCTTTTCTTCCCGTTTGAGTAAGGAAAAGTTGAGGGGAGATACCCCCAGCATATCCAATCCCCCAGAGCGAAATTGGATTAATTGGGTATCGACGTTTTCCACTATTTGCCAGATGAAGCGATCGATATAGGGCAAGCGATTTCCTTCTGCATCTTTGCGCCAGTAGTAGGGGTTGCGCTCAAAGATAACTCGCTCCCCAGCCTGATAGATAGACATCCGATAAGGGCCGTTAACAATAATTTTTTTCGGATCTGTATCTATCCCCCACATCGAGATAAATTTAGGCTTGCCTTGCGAGTCAAGAGATTTGACAGATTCTCTTAAGCTATGAGCTGGTAAAATTGCTAATCCGGTGCTACGTAAGAAAGGAGCAAATGGTTCCGGTATACTAAATTCCACTCGACGATCGTCAAGTTTTTTCACTTTAGGTAATGCACCTTTCTCTCCTATCTTGAGTGTGTCTCTGATGTCAGTAGAAATCTTTTCGTTCAGGTAAATATCGTTGTAAGTAAAAACAACGTCGTCTACCGTTAGCGGTTCGCCATCTGACCACTTCAAACCCTGGCGCAGGGTAAAAACAATCCGCAGCTTGTCTGCCGAAATTTGCCAAGATTCAGCTAGCGCTGGCTCAATTTTTCCGGTGACGCCGTTCTCGCTAATCAGCCCCTCGTAAATAAAACTAAAAACACTTGGCGCAGTTTGATTGAGCGCATAGTTGAAGGTTTTCGGAGATGTTAAAATACTGGCAACTAATTGCGGTAATTGTGCGGCTTGACTTTTGAACTGATTTGGGTTACAGCTTGTGAGGGCGATCGCACTCAGTCCAGCTAACAAAATTGCCAACCAACGTCGCCGATTATATGTAGTAATTGGACATTTCATAATTATTTTCTCTATAGGCAGATTGCAAACCTTACTGTAACTGTAGCCAATTTAGAAAATTTTGCGTGCGGTTGAAATAATTTTCTACACCAGCATTGCGTAAAGCCTCGCGCACTGACTGCGTATCAAAGTCGTTGCTATTGCCACTGAGAAACACTTTTACTTCGGCGGGATACAAGCGTGCATGGTCAAGGATACATTGCAGAATCAAATCGTCTGTAGGATCTTCAGCGATATTTTGTCTCAAACTTGCTTGTAAAGTTTCACCACTTAGCGCGATCGACTCTGCTTTTCTTGCCAGTTGGGTTAACGCCTCAAACAAACTTTCTTTGACTTCATCTGTCAATTTCTTATTCTCAATGCGAGCTTGTTCTAAATGGAAACC
>NZ_JACJUP010000446.1:0-4829 GCF_014748295.1 Planktothrix sp. FACHB-1355
CGACCAAGAAGTCAATGAAGTAAAGTTGCAAAATGAGTTGACGAAATTGGCCGATCGCTACGGCGGTAAAACTTTATTATCGCTGAAGGTTCCCGATGCAGAAGCACAGTCAAAATGGGCAGCGAAATCTTTACCTTTGGGTTATATTGCTCCCGATATCGCTGACGATTATATTGCTGACCAAAAACAACTCGATCGCAAGTTTTTGCGGTTAGTCGATAAAACTGCTGTCGAACTTAAAAATTTCGTTACCGGTGCGAATGAATCTGGTTATCACGTTATCGGTGCTAACTGGAAAGAGCAATTCCAATTACCGGAAATCGTGGTAGATGTGCGAAAAGCTCGACCGGGCGATCGGGCCATTCACAACCCCGCACAAACCCTGCAAAGTGCCAGAGGAATTGAAGTCGGTCACATTTTCCAATTAGGCATCAAATACTCCAAAGCAATGGGAGCAACTTATACTAACGAACAAGGAGAAGAAGTTCCCTTAGTCATGGGTTGTTATGGTGTCGGCGTATCGCGTTTAGCGCAAGCAGCCGTAGAGCAATCTTACGACAAAGATGGGATAATTTGGCCTGTAGCGATCGCACCCTATCACGTCATCATCTCAGTTCCCAACATCAGCGACGGCGAACAACTGCAAGCAGCGGAAAAACTTTACAGCCAACTCAACGAAGCGGGAATTGAAACTCTGCTTGATGACCGCAACGAACGCGCTGGAGTTAAATTTAAAGACGCCGATTTAATCGGTATTCCCTATCGCATTGTCACCGGAAAATCTCTCAAATCAGGCAAAGTAGAAGTCGTCGAAAGAGCCAGCCACAAATCCGAAGAAATACCTCTGGATGAAGTTGTCTCCACACTCAAGCAACGAATCGAAGTAGCAATACACAAGTAGAAAAACGGCATCTGAGCGAGGGGATTTCCCCAGCTCAGCATCGGCCACTTAGTTTCTCTGAAAATCATGCCATTTTACTATCAACTAGCCCGCAAAGCTTTATGGGCATTTCTCATTTACTTACCTTTCATCGGCACTTTTACATATGCGATTGCAGGAGGTAATCCACTTTTTTTTATAACTAAAGATATCCTCTACGTACCCGCGCTTATTGCTTTAATTATTTACTGTCAGCGCTCGCATTTACCCATAGTAATTGCCCAACCCCTAAAGCAGCCACTGTTGTTTTTATTGGCGTGTTGTTCGGTCACTTTAGTTTATGTCAACGGCTATCAACAGTTCAATTCCGATCTTGACGAACAACCATTTTTTATGGGGATTATTGGTTTAAAAGTGCTAATCGGATACATCCCCCTGATTTTTTGTGCTTATTACCTGATTCGCAACAAAAATGAATTGCGATTTTTAATCCGCCTGCACGTTGTTCTGGCCTTAATTTGCTGCACTCTGGCTTTTATTCAATACCTGTTACTTAGCAGCGGTGTGTGTACAGGTACGAGCGGACTGGAAGGAGATGCTTTATTCAAAGCAGCTCTCGATGCTAGGTGTTTTGTCGGCGGTGCTTTACTTTACAATCCCGAACTGGGGGTAATTCGCTTACCGGGAACATTTGCCGCACCCTGGCAATGGGGTTGGTTTCTGATTTCAAATGGTTTTTTCACCGTTGCTTCTGCTGTGAGCGAAACTTCTCGTCGTTGGCGAAATGCCAGCTTCGTAGCTATGGCTTTAGTCTTGTTCGTAGCGGTTGTTTCCGGTCAAAAAATCGCGCTAGTTTTAATTATTACCATCTTCGCACTTCTGCTATTTTTTGCAGCTCCTGGGGGAAATTTCAAGCGCGGGATTATAATTTACTTGGGAGGCGCAATTGTGCTTGTACTTGGCTTAAACACTGAGTTTTTCAGTTATTGGAAAGATTCGCTCCTTTACGAATTTATTGTTCCCCAGTTTGACTGGGTGCTGGGCAACTTAGAAAGCTTTTTTGGTAGTGGTTTGGGACGAGCTACTAATGCAGCACGTATTTTCGGCGAAACTGCGTTGGTTGAAACCTACTATCCCAAGGTGCTTTACGAAATAGGGCCACTTGGCCTGATCGCTATGCTAGCAGTGATTTCTATCTTAACTTTCCTCACGTTCAAAGCTTACCGATCGGTTAAAGATATCAAGTTGCGTCGCTTGGGAATTTGTCTGTGGGCATTTGTCTTGTTTATCAGCTACAACATTTACTATTACCCGCTAGATGTTCTGCCAGTGGCAATCTATTATTGGTTTTTTGCTGGTGTTCTTCTCAAATTACCGCAACTGGAATCTAATAGGCAATAGGTATTAGTTATAATTCTCTACTACCTAAACCTAACTCCTTTTTTTCTTTTTTCTTTTTTCTTTTGACTTTTGACTTTTGACTTTTGACTTTTCTAGCCCCTAACCAATCACCAATGGAATTATTCACACTCCTCTTATCTGGCTTACTTGGTTTCCTTTCCCCAGTTGGTTTCGTCGTCGATAGCGTCGCCCAAAATGTGATTCGCTCTCGTATGGAAAAGGTGGAACAGCTGCAAGTGCGCGTTGACAACGCTCCCTCTCACCAACTCATACAAGGCAAAGTCGAACGAGTGCGAATTGCAGGACGAGGCTTATGGGTGACGCCAGACTTCCGCATCGCAGCTCTAGAAATGGAAACCGACCCCCTGAATTTCAATATCCAGCGTCTTAGGCAACGCAGCGAGCTCCCGCCCGTCGAGGGTAACCAAAGTCAAAGATTGCCGAGCGGGGCTTTGCGGCAACCGATACAGGCTGGATTGCGTTTCGTTTTAACCCAAGATGACGTCAACAAACTGCTCGCATCACCGACAGTCACAGCTCGGTTGCGTAACCTGGGAAGCGGTTTTTTGGGCAATATGGGCGGTCAACAAGCACAAGCTTACGAGTTTGTCAATCCACGGGTAGAATTTCTGGCTGATAACCGCGTGCGTTTTCAGGTAGCATTACAGGAAAAAGGTGAAGGTGCCGACAAGCAAACCGATCCCAAACAGCTAAATCTCAAGGTAGAGTCGGGGCTGGGCGTAGTTTCCGGGCGTCAGATCCAATTGATTTCGCCAACTGCCTCGATCAACGATAGTGCCCTGCCGGCTTTCTTGATCGGTCCGATCGCCGAAACCATCAGCGAGCAGTTTGATTTCCGTAAATTGGAAGATGCAGGAATCACAGCCCGGCTTCTACAATTGAATATAAAACCACAGCAAATGGAGATAGCAGCCTTTGTGCGAATAAAACCGGACTCTTTGCCTCAAACTGACAAAAAGTAACCTTTTTCCGGAAATTATTATCCTCTTATCGTCTCCTCACACAGAACCTGCCAATTCTCAAGGAGCTACGTATTTATGAACAAGCGAAAACCCGATCGTGCCGTTTCTCGGCGTGCAATTGCGACTATCGGGGGTATAATTTTGGCTATTGGTGGCGGAACGGTTTGGTTGGCATTGAATTCGCGTACTCCCGCTCCCACCCCTACGCCGACAAACTCTACAAACTCTACAAACTCTACAACAAACACCCCCAATACACCACAGCCAGCTCCAGTACCGGAAACGGCAGAAATCTATTGGCTTCAAGATCGAGGCAATAAACTAGAACTGGTGGGTCGTCCGGTAACGCTGGATAAGGCTGCCAGTAAAAGTCCCAATGCTATTTTGGCACAAGCTTTTGTCCGCTTGCTGGCTGGGCCTAACGCTACCGATGACAAAATTTCGACAAGTATTCCCAAAGGAACCAAACTCCGCAGCGTTACTGTTCAAAACGATACCGTGACGGTCGATCTATCTCAGGAGTTTAACTCTGGCGGTGGCAGCGCGGCGATGACGGGGCGCTTAGGACAGGTCATCTATACCGCTACCAGTTTAGACCCTAATGCCAAGGTGTTGATCGCTGTGGATGGAAAACCCCTGGAAACTTTGGGTGGTGAAGGCTTAGAGCTCGAACAGCCACTAACTCGCCAAAGTTTTCAGAAAAACTTTCCTCTCTAGTTGGGCTTGGGAAAAGTTAAAAGTCAAAAGTCAAAAGTTAAAAAGAAAAGGGAGAGGAGAGAAGGAAGAGAAAAAAGGGGAGAGCGGAAAAATTCAGATTTTCCCCCATTTATGCCGCTCTTTTCTCCCTCTCCCTCTTGTTTTTGACTTTTCTTATTCTTTGCTAGCTAGACTGAACTCCCGAAAGTGACGCGCTTGCTGTTCAATGCGCGTTGCTAAGCGATCGCACACCAAGTTACACAGATCGAAGATTAACTCATCTTCCACTTTGTAGTAGGCGGAAGTGCCTTCGCTACGGCGGCTGAGGATACCCGCTTGCAGCATCACTTTCAGGTGTTTGGAAACGTTAGCCTGACTGGTTTCGGTCGCCTCTACCAGTTCTTGCACGCATTTTTCGCCATTGCGGAGCAAGTTCAACAGCCGCAGGCGCATTGGCTCGCTTAAAATGCTGAAGTATTCAGCCACTTGTTGCACAACTTCTTGCGGTACAGGCTGCGCTTGTTTCATCGAATTAACTCGGAACCGACCGATCCCCAGATTGTACGAGTTCTTTTTTCTATCACAATACAGTAATCGATAATACACTTTTTATCAATCGGGGTTAACCCGCATCAGAACTTGACCGTATTCTACAGGTTGGCCGTTGGTCACCAAAATTTCCATCACCTGCCCTGAGACTTCGGCTTCGATTTCGTTCATCAGCTTCATTGCTTCAATGATACAGACTGTTTGTCCAGTACGGATGCGATCGCCGACTTCCACAAATGGCGGTTCGTCAGGAGCAGGCGAGCGGTAAAACGTTCCCACCATAGGGGAAGTAATTGTTAACCATTTTTGCTCAACTTGGG